>CALBOC010000144.1 GCA_937896705.1 uncultured Micrococcaceae bacterium
CGCGGGTCCACTGAGCAGCGCGACCCCAATCTCCGATCCACTGGCAAGCCTCAATCATTGAGCAGTAGACTTCGCCGGCGAACAACGGATCATCGACCTCACCCGAGACGATCCCGATCATCGCTTCGTCAAGGAAGCGAACGCCTTCTGTGACCTGCCCGAGCACGGTTAATATTCGCCCCTGCTGATTCAGCCCAATGGCCAAGAGGTTGGCGTCGCCGTGGCGGCGGGCGCAGTCAATGATCTTGGGTGGTACTTTCGCGGCTGTCTCCAGATCGCCCACCCCGACGCGCTCAAGCATGCGGGCAACCAGCAGGTACCCTTGCTCAACGACGTCGTCGCTGATTTCTTCAAGTAACCGCTCGCCTGTAGCAAGCCATCCGCCGGCTACCGCCGTTTCACCGCGCAGAGCTAGTAACATCGCTAGGCGCGCGGTGGCACGTGTCGCGATGATCGGCTCACCGGCACCAAGTGCAGCATGGTGGGCGCGTTGTAAGGCCTGGACAGCGTCGTTGGAGTGGCCCAGCAACTCAGCGGTATCAGCCAGCCGAATGAAATCCGTGGCCGCAAGCGCTGTATCGTCGAGGTCCGACAGTGTCTTATAGGCGGTCAGCCACTCGCGACGCTCGTAAGCCTCACGTGCACGGTGCAGCGCTTTGACCACATTCATAAAACTATTCTAGTTTGCACAAGCCACACCACAGAAAGCAGCCAACACACAGGTGCCTTAGTCAACGACATCAGTTGACGTTGACCAAGGACGCTCTGCCGTTAGAGGTAGCTCAAGCGGCCAGAACGTGTGCCCGGTTATGCTGCACAATCCGGTCGGCGAGATAGGCCGCATCCCGTCCGACACCACTCATCTCACCCGAACTGAAAGCATATTGGAAGGCGAGACCCAGAAAGAATAATCCTGGCAGTTCTTCAACAACTCCTCGATATTCGACCGGCCAGCCATCCTCAACTGGAAGCGGCAAATCTATCCAGGAGTAGTCGTGTTTGAAGCCCGTGGCCCAGAGGACCGAGGCCACATTAAACGTCCGACCGT
>CALBOC010000145.1 GCA_937896705.1 uncultured Micrococcaceae bacterium
CACTATCGGATATCAACGTTGATATCCCTAAAGGCCAGGTCTGTATCGTGGTGGGCCCGTCTGGTTCCGGAAAATCCACCCTGTGCCGTACCATCAATCGCCTCGAGACGATTGATGACGATGGTGGTTACATCGAAATCGATGGTAAGCGACTGCCAGAAGAGGGCAAAGCTCTTGCAGCGCTTCGAGCCGACGTCGGCATGGTGTTTCAGTCCTTTAACCTCTTTGCGCATAAGAGCATCCTGGAAAATGTCACGCTCGGCCCGATCAAAGTTCGCAAAATTCCCAAAAAACAGGCCGAACAAGAAGCCATGGAATACCTGGATCGAGTTGGTGTGGGCGAACAAGCACGGAAACTTCCAGCCCACTTATCAGGGGGTCAACAGCAGCGCGTTGCGATCGCCCGGGCACTAGCCATGAAGCCTAAAGTCTTACTCTTCGATGAGCCCACCTCAGCACTGGACCCGGAAATGGTCCAAGAAGTCCTCGATGTCATGGTGGACCTAGCAGCCGGTGGCATGACCATGGTGGTCGTGACCCACGAAATGGGCTTTGCTCGCAAGGCCGGGGACCGGTTGTTGTTCATGTCCGAAGGTGCGGTCGTAGAAGATACCACCCCGGATGAATTCTTCACGAATCCTCAGACCGCACGAGCCCAAGACTTCCTCTCCAAAATCCTGACCGAATAATCATTCCTCACACAACACCATGAACCGAAAGGTACCCTCATGACAACACCGTGGAAAAAAATCGCAACCCTCGGCGCCGCGGCCGCTCTGGCACTCTCTGCATGTTCACCCGGCGCTTCCGATGACGCTGAGACCGATACTGAAGCCGAAGGAAATGGCGGTGGCGGGGGAACCATCACCGTCGGTATCAAATACGACCAACCGGGTCTTGGTTTCCGTGAAGGAGACAATGAACCCACCGGTTTCGACGTGGACGTAGCCAAAGCCGTGTTAGCCGAGATGGGCTACGAAGAAGACCAGATCGATTGGGCCGAGGCGCCGACGCCACAGCGCGAAAACATGTTGGAGAACGGTCAGGTCGATATGATCTTTGCGACCTACTCCATTACAGAAGAACGGGCCGAACGTGTCGACTTCGCTGGTCCGTACTTCATGGCCGGACAAGACATTCTGGTGCGAGTAGATGAGGAAGACATCACTGGACCAGAAGATCTCAACGGCAAGAACCTATGCTCTGTGACTGGCTCTACCCCGGCGCAGAACGTCCGCGATACGTACGCAGATGACGTCGAACTAGTCGAACAAGATGGATACAGCGAATGCCTAACCTTCCTGCAGTCCGGCCAAATTGATGCCGTCACCACCGACGACATCATCCTTGCCGGTCTGGCAGCCTCAGACGAATACGCCGGCGAGTTCAAGGTCGTAGGCGAGGCATTTACGGAAGAGCCTTACGGCGTTGGTCTACCCAACGGCTCAACAGAAACCTGTGAACAGGTCAACGAAGCCATCCAAACATTACGTGATGACGGGACCATCGACGAACTGCTCGCAGCCAATACCGAGGGGGTGGACTACGAGGCAAACGCCGAGCTCAATGAAGACCTTGAGCTGGTTGATTGTGAATAACCCATAATCGGTTGACCCGCCACCTCCCGGGCCAACGTTATTCTCTTACCGAGTTCGGTGTCCTCCGCTAGTGCTACGACACCGAACTCGGTGATACCTGACTCATGAACTCACATCTACAGGCAGGCAGCTATGGAAGATATTCTCTTTCTTTTTGAGCAATATCCCATCTTTGAAGGGTTTTGGACCAATATCCAACTGGCGTTCTGGGCCAGTATTTCTGCCTTTACACTTGGGGTCATTCTTGCGCTCTTCCGCATCTCACCGGTGCGCTCTATGAGCTGGCTCAGCGCGGCATTTATCAACCTGGTACGAAATACCCCACTGACCGTGTTGGTCGTCATGGCGGTCCTCGTGTTCTGGGGCCAGCTGCAAATCAGCATGCACTCAAACTTTGATACCAACTTCTTCATCCTGGCAACAATCGCTCTGTCGATCTACCACGCCCCATTCTTTGCAGAGGCCATCCGCTCTGGCGTCAACACGGTACCGCCCGGACAAGCCGAAGCGGCCCGATCCATTGGGCTCGGCTTTTTCCCTGCAGCACGCCACGTGATCATTCCGCAAGCCCTACGAGGCGCTATTACCCCGATCGGCAACACTCTCATTGCGCTGATCAAAAATACGACCGTCGCTGCCGCCGGGTCCGTCATGGAAGCTTCGGGTGTCATGCGCACCATGATTGAGTTCAACCCCAACTTGATGGTCGCAATCTTCTTAATTATCGCGATCGGTTTCAGCCTGATCGTCATACCGGTGGGCCTATTGACCACTTGGTTATCTGTGAAACTGGCGGTGACCCGATGAGTACCACATACGTCCTGTTTGATGAGCCCGGCCCACGGGCCCGAAAAATCATAACCATCCTCAACATCGTGGTCGCACTCATCGCTGCCGCAGTGTTGGTCTGGGTCTATCTGGCCTTAGCAGCACAAGGCCAAATGCGCCCGCACCTGTGGTGGAACGCCATCAATGCCAACGCTTGGGTGAATTACTTGTTACCCGGCGTCCAGTTCACACTTCAAGCCGCCGCCATCGCGGTGGTCGCCTCCGTGATCTTTGGCCTCTTCTTCGGATTCTTACGGCTGGCACCGTTCAAATTCGTTCGGGGCCTTGCCATGGTGGTCGTAGAGTTCTTCCGCGCGGTGCCGGTGCTGGTGCTTATGGTCTTTTTCTACTTTTTCTTCTCGCAGTTCCTTTCGGCCATAATTGATCCACGAGACGCCGCCTACTACGCTGTCATTGTGGCCCTAACGCTCTATAACGGGGCCGTGATCGCAGAACTGGTACGCTCCGGGGTGCGCTCGCTACCGGCGGGGCAACGCGAAGCCGCGCTGGCCGTTGGCATGACGACGACTGGATCATTACGCACCGTCGAGGTCCCGCAAGCGCTGGTGGCGATGTTGCCGTCGTTGGTATCGCAATTTGTGATCATTCTGAAGGACTCCGCACTGGGCTACATCATCGGGTTCGCAGAACTGCTGCGCTACTCGCGCCACCTGGGTGCCGGTTATGGCAATATTTTGCAGGCGCTGGTGGTTGCAGCGGTGATATTTATCGTGATCAACTACGCCCTGGTGTGGATAGCGCAGCGCTTATCGCGCCGTCTCAGCTCCCGAACCTCAGGCGACGTCGGGGTTGGGATCCCAGGGATGGTGCAGATCGCCGAAGAGGCTCCGGCCGTATCGGAACCCACCGACACCCGTTCGCAAGCCATCATCGCCCAGGACCGACCGCGGGATTAGTGGCCGCGGGGCAACTCGTGCCAACTGCCCGTGGTGGCCCAAGTCGAGATCACTCGATTTCGTGTTGAGTGATCAACGGGAGGCTCAACCGGTGGGGTCTCCACCAGCTGAGTATTAATTACCGTCAACAGTGCGGCGGTTTCTTCTTCGGTCAGCGCGGTTCCGTTGACCTGGATGCCGGTTGAGGCTGGTTGAAATGTCATAGTGGGATATTTCCGTGTTTCTTCGCTGGACGTGATTCACGTTTCGCCACGGTCGCTCGCAGCGCGCGAACCACTTGCGCGCGGGTCTCTGAGGGGGCAATGACCGCGTCGATATAGCCGGAATCGGCAGCTTCATAAGGGTTTAGAAGGGCGGTTTCATAATCGTCAATCAACTGTGCGCGACGGGCTTCGACGTCACCGCCGTTCTTTTCGACCGCGACTAGATCACGGCGATATAAGATATTCACTGCGCCTTGGGCGCCCATGACACCGATTTGGGCGGTAGGCCACGCAAGGTTGACGTCGGCGCCCAGTTTCTTTGATCCCATCACGATGTATGCACCACCAAAAGCCTTGCGGGTGATAATCGTAATTTTGGGCACGGTCGCTTCAGCGTAAGCATAAATCAACTTCGCGCCGCGTCGAATGATGCCCGAATGCTCTTGATCGATGCCGGGCAAAAAGCCGGGCACATCAACCAGTGTCACGATCGGGATGCTGAAGGCATCACAGAAGCGGACGAACCGGGCGGCCTTTTCCGAAGCAGCAATGTCCAGGGTGCCGGCCAATTGGGACGGCTGATTGGCGACTACGCCTACGGTACGGCCTTCAATTCGGCCTAACCCTACGATCACGTTGGGGGCGTAGCGTTCTTGGATCTGGAGTAGCGCTCCGTCGTCGACGATGGTCGCGATGACCTCACGCATGTCGTAGGGCTGGTTTGCTGAATCCGGGATGATGGTATCCAGCGCGAGATCTGCAACGCTGGTTTCCAGATCCTGTTGGAACGTGGCTTCTTGGGTAATGAAATTGTGAGCCGGTAGATAATCGAGTAGTTCTGAGACCCACTCGAAGGCGTCCTGCTCATCGGCGGCCATATACGCTGCGGTTCCGGAGGTCTCGTTGTGCTGCCGAGCCCCTCCCAGGGTCTCCATGTCGACCTCTTCACCCGTGACGGACTTGATGACATCCGGGCCGGTAATAAACATGTGCGAGGTCTGGTCAACCATGACCACAAAGTCGGTCAGTGCGGGGGAGTAGGCCGCACCACCGGCAGCGGGACCCATAATGATCGAAATCTGGGGGACCACACCCGAGGCCATGACATTATTGCGGAAGATATCGGCGAACATCGCCAGCGAATCGACGCCTTCTTGAATGCGAGCGCCCCCGCCGTCGTTGATGGCAATGATCGGGAAACCATTGGTTGCGGCAAATTCCTGGGTTTTGACAATCTTTTCGCCGTTGACTTTAGATAACGAGCCACCAAAAACGGTGAAGTCTTGGGCATAGACCGCGACGCTGCGTCCGTCAATGGTCCCGTACCCGGCGACGACCCCATCGCCTTCAGGATGGCGGGCATCCATGCCAAATGATGTGGTGCGGTGGGTGCGCAACTGATCGAATTCGACAAAGGAATCGTCATCGAGCAGTGCGTGGATCCGTTCGCGGGCGGTTTGTTTTCCCCGGGCGTGTTGGCGATCGACGGGTCCCTGACCGGTAGGCAGCAGAGCTGCTTCGCGCCGGTGGAAAAAGTCTTCGAGTTTGCCAGCAGTGGTGGTGAGATCCGGGGTAGTGACGCCCAGGTTGTCACCAGACTGTGCGGGGTTGGTCAACGGGTCCTCCAGGGTAGAGTATGGCCTGTATCCTGGATAATACTACCGGTTGTTTAAGATGAAGGTTCTCGTACGTGGCGCAACTACAGCAGCAACAGATCGCCCCCGGGGTGTACTGGGTCGAACAGACCGGCTCGACCCAGGATCTCGTGATTCAAGCTCAGCACGACCTCGAACACGGGGATGTCGTTGCCACGGACCATCAAACCGCAGGTCGCGGCAGGCTGGACCGCAGCTGGGAGACCCCGGCCGGCACATCAGCCGCGATGTCGGTCGTGCTGCGCCCACGGATGGCCTCAGAATTACTGGGCGTGCTGACGCTGGTGGTGGCCGATGGACTCGTCCGGTGGTTTCGCGACCTCGGTGTGACAGCCGGGGTGAAGTGGCCCAATGACGTGCAAGGTCCCGACGGTAAGAAACTGTCCGGCATTCTGGCGCAGTGGTTGCCTGAAACTCACACCGTGGTGGTGGGAGTGGGGACGAACCTGAACTTTGGCGAGCAGCCGAGGCTTGACACGGCTGGCGCCCTGGCGGACTATGGCCTGGATATGCCCGCTCAAGAATTCGTCATTGCAGCTCGTGAGCGTCTGGTTCAGGCGGTCGACAACTTCGCTGCTGCACCCGATGTCTCGGCTTTAGAATCCACAATGACCACCATCGGGCAACGGGTCAAGGCCATCATGCCCAATGGCAGCAACATTTACGGGACTGCCGTGGGACTGGGGTCCACCGGTAGCCTGATAGTACGCGGTGACACGGACGAAGAAATTTTTGCCGCAGATATTGTACATTTACGACCGACCTCATAACTGGGCGCGACACCTCGCAAAGGAGGGACATGCGAACGCACTATGTGACGGGTGAACACCTGCTGGTGCGTACCCGCGCGCACCCCTCGGTGTTAATCCGCCCGGCGTGGTACCTCATCTTGTGGGCCGGTGCTGCTGGGTTGTTATCCGGGGTGCTTGCCAGTTATACAATGCCCGACTTCGTTCGGAACGTGAGACCGACACTGACCACCATCGGGCTCGGGTTGATTGCGATCGGGGTGTTTCTGACGGTCATCCGTCCGCTATGGCAGTGGTTGGTGTCGCAATATGAGATCACCACGCATCGAGTGGCGCACAAACTCGGGGCGATCGCCGTGAAGCGCCACTGGGTTGCCTTGCATTCGCTGGTATCGCTGAAGGTGCATCAGTCCCGTCGCCAACGACGCCGTGGTTCAGGGGACTTGCACCTGATGAACTCTCGCGGGCAGACCTGGGTGTTGCATGACATCCCAGAAATTTCAGAATTTCAAACCCTTGTCGATACGGAACGCTTCGGTTCCTATGGTCGGTACACCAACGGTTCGCTCAGTGAAAGTAGGGGCTTGTGAGCAACGATTCAGATACGAACGCTGATCCCACACCAACCCGTCCACTTGATATAGTGCAGCCGGCCTCCGCCAGCTCAGCAGACCTAGGAGCTGCCGAACCGTTTACGGAGACCTGGACGCAAGCCATCAAAGTGCTCGATGAAGAGCTCATCGGTGGGCCGCGGTTACTGACCCCGCGTGATCTGGCAAAAGAACTTGGTATCTCGATCGTCTCGGCCCGCAAAATTTGGCGCGCCATGGGTTTTCCGAACATCAAAGCCGACGAGACGGTCTTTACCCAACAGGATGTCGCTGCCATGGCCACCATCGTGGAACTGGTCCGCGAAGACGTCCTCAACGAAGAAACCGCCATCTCGATTGCCCGGTCCATCGGCCAAATGACCGATCGCATGGTGGTGTGGCAAATCGAGGCCCTGGTCGAGGACAAGATGAGCGCCGAGGGGCTCTCTGATCCCGAAGCCCGCCGGGAAGTCGTTCGACTGCTGCCCGCGGTCATCGAATCTTTAGAGGATGTCGTCACCTACTCCTACCGGCGTCAACTCAACTCCGCACTTCAGCGACTCACCGTGCGTGTCGAAGCTGGGTTGGCCGCTTCCGAAGAAGGCCGGGATGGCACCGAAGACGACACACCACTTCCGCTAGCGCGAGCCGTCGGATTTGCCGACATGGTCTCCTATACGGCCTTATCGCGCACGATGAGTGAACGGACGCTGGCCCAAATGGTGCAGCGCTTTGAACAAATTTGTGCCGAAATCATCGCCGTGGGTGGTGGACACCTGGTCAAAACCGTCGGGGATGAGGTGTTGTTCAACGCCGAAACGCCCGAAGCCGGCGCCGACATTGCCCTGGCCTTGTCCCAAGCTCTGAATGAAGATCAAGTCCTGCCATCTGCCCGAGTTTCGGTGGTGTGGGGCCGGGTACTGTCCCGACTGGGAGATATCTATGGGCCAACGGTCAACCTCGCGGCACGGTTAACCGCACTGGCAGACCCGGGTACGGTGCTGGTGGATCAGTTGACCGCCAATGTATTAGCCGATGATGAACGGTATATTTTAATTCCCCAACCACCGCAGTCGGTGCGCGGGTTCGGTCCGATTAATCCATCCATGCTGCTGCGCGGCGCCGGAGACGGGATAGAGGTTGACTAATGTATAGTTTTACAGCCGCGGCCGCCACAGACGTGGGTTACCAGCGGGAACTGAATGAGGACTCCTACCTGATACGCGACGGGTTATATCTGGTGGCCGACGGGATGGGCGGCCATGATGGCGGGGAACTGGCATCCGCGGCAGTCATCGACACCTTCACCCAGGCCTATGAGCAAACCCCGCAACCGTTTGAACTGGCCAGTCTCCAGGAATGGCTCACCCAAGCCAACCGGGCCGTCTACGATATCGCCGAAGGCCGTGCTGGCACGACCCTGACGCTGTTGACCAATGTGCTGCACCAAAATAAGCCGCAATTGGTTGTAGCCAATGTCGGGGACTCGCGCACCTACCGGTACCGGGCCAATGACGAAGCCTTCATCCAACTAACCCAAGACCACTCAGCGGTCGCGGAGATGGTCAGACTGGGTCAGCTCAGTGCTGAAGAAGCCCGAGAACACCCAGCGCGCAACGTCATCACCAGAGCGGTGGGCTCCAACTTGCGGCTGCTAGCCGATGTCGTGTTACTGGATGCCAACGTCGGCGACCGCTTCCTATTGTGCACCGACGGACTGACCGGTGGGGTCCAAGACCAAGAGATCGGGTTGATCTTAGGAGCCGCCTCCACGGTCCAGGATGCCGCTGATCAACTCGTTGAACTGGCATTAGACACCGACGGCTCGGATAACATCACAGTCGTCGTCGCTGAAGTCACCAAGACCACCCAGTAGAATGGCGGCCGTGAACACTCCTGATCCAGCACTGCTTGAGCGCTACGAAACCCTCAAAGACCAGGTCCGGCATCATCGACGCGCCTACTACGTTGATGACGCCCCCGAAATCTCCGACGCCGCGTTCGACGCGCTCTTTCGGGAACTCGAAGATCTTGAAGCCTTACACCCGGAAATCGTCACCGGAGATTCACCGACCCAAGAAGTCGGAGGCAACGCGGTCTTCTCGCCCGTGGAACATCTGACCCAGATGTACTCGCTGGAAGATGTTTTTTCGACCGAAGAATTGGAAACCTGGTTCGCTCGCGTCGGCGGCCGCCTCACTGAGCTCGGCGTGACCGACGAGGTCGGCTGGTTAGCCGAAGTCAAGATCGATGGGCTGGCCATCAATCTGCTCTACCGCAACGGGTCCCTGGTACGCGCTGCAACACGCGGCGACGGAGTCGTCGGTGAAGACGTGACACACAACGTGATGACGATCAAGGAAGTCCCGAAAAAACTCACCGGAGAAAACATTCCGACGGAGCTGGAAGTGCGCGGGGAAGTGTTCATGCCCCCGCAAGCCTTCACCGAGCTCAACGAAGCACGGGCCGACGATGGACTGGCACCGTTTGCTAACCCCCGCAACGCTGCGGCCGGTTCGTTAAGACAAAAAGACCCGGCCGAAACCGCCAAGCGCCGCCTATCCCTGTTCGTCCACGGATTGGGCAGAGTCAGCGGGGCGACCGTGACCTCCCAGCACCAAGCCTACGAACTCTTGGCGTCCTACGGGCTGCCGGTCTCGCCGTACAGCAAACTCATTACCGGACCATCGGACCAAGTCGCCCAAGAGGTCATCGAATACATCGAGGACTACGGCGATCGACGCCACGATCTGATTCACCAAATCGATGGCATCGTCGTCAAAGTCGATGACGTCACCTATCAACGGCAACTCGGCTACACCTCGCGGACGCCTCGGTGGGCGGTGGCCTTCAAGTACCCACCCGAAGAAGTCCACACCAAACTGTTGGACATCCGGGTCAATGTGGGACGCACCGGACGCGTGACACCGTATGCGATGATGCAACCGGTTTTGGTGGATGGTTCGACCGTGTCCATGGCGACACTGCACAACAAAGACGTGGTCAAAGCCAAAAACATTAAAATCGGGGACACCGTGGTGCTGCGCAAAGCCGGCGATATTATCCCCGAAATCGTCGGACCTGTCCTGCCGCTGCGCGACGAGGATGCGGTCTACGACTTCGTGATGCCCACCCACTGCCCGGCCTGTGACACGGAGCTTCGCCCGCTCAAAGAAGACGACGTGGATTTACGGTGTCCCAACGCCCAAAGCTGTCCGGCACAACTGACCGGACGCATCGAACATGCGGCCTCACGCGGTGCTTTTGATATCGAAGCCCTGGGTGAAGAAGCCGCGACCTGGCTGACCAACGGCCCGGGCCCAAACCCGGCCGACCACTCGGGCATCGTGCAACCCACCGGACCCGGTGTGCTGACCTCCGATGCGCAACTGTTTGACTTGGCGACCAACGGCGATGAGGAACTCAAAGCCAAACTGGCCGATGTCTACGTCTGGCGCGAAAAGCGCTCCAAGGGCCAGCCGACCGGCGTGTGGGAAAAGGTCCCCTACTTTTATAAACGCACCTCACACGAACCGACTTCCAATACGCTGCGCCTGTTTGAGGAACTCGAAAAAGCCAAAACCCAGCCGCTGTGGCGGGTACTGGTCGCGCTATCGATCCGGCACGTGGGCCCCACCGCGGCCCGAGCGCTTGCCGCATCGTTTGGGTCGATGGACGCTCTGCGAGAAGCCGCCGTAGCCCAAGACTATGAACGGTTCACCTACGTGGACGGGGTCGGTGAAGTCATCGCCAGTGCGGTCATGGAGTTCTTTGCCAGCGACTGGCGACTGGCCATCATTGATGCCTGGGCGGCTGCCGGTGTGACCATGGCCGATGAAGTGACCGAAGACTCGACGCTGCTGGAAGGTGTCACCGTGGTGGTGACCGGTACGTTAGAACATTTCACCCGTGACTCCGCCAAAGAAGCCATCCTCTCCCGCGGGGGCAAGGCCACCGGTTCGGTATCAAAAAAGACCGACTATCTGGTGGCCGGGGACAATGCGGGGTCGAAACTCGACCGCGCCCGGCAGCTGGGCGTGACAGTATTGGATGAGCAAGGGTTTCGAGACTTACTAGCAGGAGAACGATGAACGCATTTTTAGCGGTGGCACGAGCTGCCGCAGAGGCCGGTGCCGCCCAATTAGCCCAACGCCCCGAAACCGGCACACCCTTGACGGTGACGGATCTGGGTGCCGAAACAAAATCCTCGGGCTCTGACTGGGTCACCGACTTTGACCATCGAGCCGAAGACGCCATCCGCTTCGTGTTGCAATCGTATCGGCCACACGATGAGATCTATGGCGAAGAATTCGGCGCTACGACCGTGGACCATCCCAGTGGCTACCGTTGGTCCATTGATCCCTTGGACGGTACGACGAACTTCATCAGAGGCCTTCCGCATTACTGTTCCTCGGTGGCCGTGCAATATGAGGGCCGGTGGATCGCTGCAGCCATCGTGGCACCGGCACTGGGTCGGACCTGGTGGGCCAGTCTCGGTGGCGGCGCCTTCACCACGCGCACCGGACCACTGGATGTGGGCCTACCCAGCCAACCGGCCGAACCCGTCCGACTCACCGGACCGGTCCTGGGCAGATCCGGACGGCTCCTCTCATCGGGCTTCTCTTATGACCCAACCCGTCGAGGGTTCCAATTCGAACAGCTGCAACGGCTGCTACAAACCGGCGACTTTTCTGATTTGCGACGAGCTGGTTCGGCAGCCCTGGACCTGTGCATGGTCGCTGACGGCACCCTCGATGCATACGCCGAATACGGGCTCCAAGAATACGACTGGGCCGCCGGAGCGCTGATCGCCAATGAAGCAGGCGTGCCGGTCCGACGCCCAGCATGGCAGATTTCCGACACTACCCCCGACTGGATCATCGCCGGAGATGTGGGCGTGGACCACCACGCACTGGAAGTCGACCCCAACCACCCGATCGGTCGTACACAACTGACCGGCACGGTCACCACCGACAACCCTAAAGACTGGATCGACCACCTGGCCGACCAGCATACAGTCGGCGGAACGCTACAGGTCGAAAACTTCCAGCTGCGCTGCACCCCCGCTGACGGGACCGTCACCGTTGAAGCAACCGGGCCCGCGGACCAAGTGTCATCCCTGCAACAGCGCCTGGGAGACGTTCGGTGGTGACCATCCGCCCCGCGACCTCCAACGATTACCCGGCGGTGCGCGACCTCACACACGCCGCATATATTGCGGCCGGGCACATCGCCGTAGAGTCTGACTACGCCGCAACCCTGACCGACATCCCCGCACGCGCCGAGGGTCTGCATGTGGCTGAAGTCGACGGGCGGGTCGCCGGCAGCGTCAATATTGCGCCGCCACCCTCGGAGATGACCGAGGTCGCCTACGATAACGAATTAGAGTTTCGCATGCTGGCGGTGCACCCGGATTTCCAGGGCCGCGGCATCGGGCGCGCCCTGGTCAGCTACGCGCTGGACATGGCTCGCAACCGCAACGCTGATGCGGTCGCGATTACCACCATGGCATCGATGACCACCGCCCAGGCCATGTATC
>CALBOC010000146.1 GCA_937896705.1 uncultured Micrococcaceae bacterium
ACCCTAGGGTCGGTGGGGTTGCATTGGGGTTGCAGCGCTATGCGACGCAGCGCTAGCCTACGATGCGCTGGAGGGTGGCCGTGACGATGGCTCGGCGCGGACTGCTGGGCGGCAAGATCTTTAGCGCCAACATCCAGGCTTCGATATCCGCGGCGGCCTGACTGCGCCCCAAGTAGGTCCACAGTTCGTCTGGGCTGGCATCGGCTAAGACTGATTCTCGAAGCGTGGCAGCCAGCTGGTTCCGGATGGCTGCAATACCGGGAGCGCCTGAGGTGGGCAAGACATCTTGCGGCGCATAGCGCAGCGCGGTCGTGACATCGCCGCGGTGCAGGGAGCGCATGGCCAGCGTCGCGTCGGTCGTGAGATTAGGGTCTAGCCGATAGGGCTGCGAGCGCAGCGCATCCGGGTGCCCTCCGGAGTCCAGGATTTTGCGCAACCGTGAGACTTCGGCACGCACCGTGGTCAGCCGAGTTCGCAGGTGTTCAGGCGAGATATCGCCGAACAACTCGTGGGCCAACTGGGTGGTGGAAAGCCCAGACGGATGCCAGTCTAAGAGCGTCAGAATTTCGGCGTGTCTGGCGGTGAGGCGGAGCCGACCGAGTTTCACCTCGTGGCCGCGGGCGATTTCGATAAGTGAGAAAGTCGGGGAGGCCATGGATTCAGGGCGGGATGCCGCAGGGAAGGCGTGGGTTGCCCAGTAATGCTCGACACTCCTGGCGGCATTGGCCAGCATTGCTTGGGCCAACGGCGTGACCGCAGTGGATGACCCTGTCACGTCCAACATGCCAAGAATGCTGCCGGAGGGGTGGCGCAGCGGAATCGCACTGCAATAGAACTCGTGGACCGAGTGGCTAAAATGCTCCGCTCCGGCGACTTGCACGGGCGCCCCGGTCGTCAATGCCGCTCCGGGGGCGGAGGTGCCCATGGATGCTTCGGACCAATCGGCTCCCGGTGCAAAGCCAATGGCTTCGGCTTGCGCTCGCGTTTCGGGCGCACCATCGACCCACAGCAGGTGTCCTTCGGTATCGGAGATCGCGGTGATCAGTCCAACGGCATGGGCCGGTGCCAGTAAGGTTTCTAACATCGGCAGCACTAACGCCAAAGGATGTGCGCTGCGGCGCTCGGTCAGCGCGTCAAAGGGAATAGTCTGCGGTGTCGTCACGCGGTCTGGGCTGCGATGTAGTTCGAGACAGCGTCGCCACGATTCGGAGACCGGTTGCCGGACCGTGCGGCTGTCGACCACAGCGTTGTGGAGTTGCTGGTGTGCGGCGGTTACGGCCCGTTGATATTCGTCGTCGGCGGGGTTTCGAAAATGTACGAGGTTATTCATGCCGGCAGCAGGGTGGAGCGCATGACGAAGCGCTTTCCTTCGGGTGATTCCACTGAGAATCCAGCCCCGCGGCCATCGACGGTATCTAGGGTGATGTGCGATCCGCGAATGTAGGCAAAATGCGGTTTCCCAACCCAGAATCCAATCTCCGTTGCGGGCAGATCATCGGTGGCCGGCACTTCAAACGTGCCCAACAGGACGTCTTGGGCGCCCGTGCGAAAGTCTCCGAGGGGATAGCACATCGGGGATGAGCCGTCGCAGCATCCCCCGGAGAGGTGAAACATGAGGTCGCCGTGAATGCCACGGAGCTTTTGGATCAGTTGCAGGGTTTCATCGGTCATGGCGACCCGGGAGAAGTCTTCTCCCGGGATTTCTGGACGAGAAGCAAGAAGAGTCGTCATGACAGCAGCCTAACGTTAAACGTGATATTGGTCACGGGTATTCGCGGCTGTCAACCAGGCGCTGGACCGAGCTACATAACTGCCCTGTCAGCACGATGTCAGGCTGACAGGGCAGATCAAAGAGGCTATCCGGATGATTGAGGTTTCCTTCGAGGATCCGGATGCAGGGTGAGGCTAGGAGCCCGCCGGTGTGAAGTCGGTGCTCGCAATAAATTCGGGACGGCGCCCGGGAGCGGCGAATGGCTCAACCGCAGCGTTTTCTACCGAGTTGTACACCAGGAACACATTCGAACGCGAAAACGGGGTGACGTTGCTGTTCGAGGCGTGCATGCAGTTGGAGTCGAAAATGATCGCGTCGCCTGCTTTACCTTCGAGCACGTCAATGCCGTAGGTGTCGGCAAATTCGGTCAGGGTTTCTTCGCTCGGGGTGCCTGCGCCCTGCATGACCAGCGATTGCTTGTAGTTATTCTCCGGAGTAGCACCCGGTACGGAAATGTACTTCTTGTGCGAACCCGGCATGATCATCAGCGGACCGTTGAATGAGTAGTTATCGGTCAGCAGGAGCGAGATGCTCAACGCACGGGGCTCGGGCAGCCCGTCTTCGGCGTGCCAGCTTTCAAAATCCGAGTGCCAGGAGAACTCTTTGCCGGCAAAGCCGGGTTTGTAGTTGATCCGGCTCTGATGGATGTACACCTGGGAACCCAGGATCTGTTCGGCGCGGCGGACCAAACGCGGATCGTTGGCGATCTTTTTGATGATCTCGTTGGTCTTATGCACCTCGAAGATCGAGCGCACTTCGTTGGACTTTGGCTCCACGACGGTGCGATCGTCAGCCTTGACGTCGGCGCTTTCGGCGAGCCGTTTCAGCTCATCCTGCAGCTCAGCCAGTTCATCTTTGGTGACGATCTGATCAATGACCAGATAGCCCTTGTCGTCAAAGTCTTTGAGTAGCTGCGCGTCCATCGGGCCGTCTTCGGCGCTGCCGTACACCACGGGTCCCTGGCGGTCGAATACTCGAGTCTCTTGGACGGATCGAGTGGGGTAGAGATCTTGGGTGGTCGAATCTTGCGTTGTAGTCAACGTTTCTCCCTTCGTACACAAAATGTGTTCAGAACCTCTGGGGGTCAGTTGAGTTGTCAAACAGCCGATAGAGAACCAGCTGATGGCACTGACGCTACCCAGCAGATTTTTACTCTGCAACAGTTGATGTGCACAAAGTCTGGCTGTGAATCTATCGCCCCAAGAGAAGTGAGAAAGTCCCATTATCATATCGCTCAACCGTGTGAGACAATATGGCAGATGGCACAGAAGTATATACCTCGCGAACCTGGCACACGGCCGATGAAGCCTCAGAAAGACCGCTCCGGTCGTCTGAAGCTCAACCCGCCACGCAAACAATTCTTGGATCCCGAGGTAGAACAGCTCGGCGATGAGCGCGCGCGTCTCGCCCAACATGGTGTGCGCCCTGCAATGGAGCGCCCCCGTCCGCAGGTACAGCCTCGGACCGAAGGCTGGAAGCAACAGACCGATACCGAAGGTCGTCCGCTGCTGCAGTTCAAACAGCCGCGAGTCACCCAGCCCGCTCAACACTTAGCGGATATGACAATGTCGGAGCGCGAAGACAAGGTCAAAGAACTGGGTCTCCCAGCGTTTCGGGCGCGTCAGATCTCAACGCACTACTTCAGTCACTACACGACTGATCCAGCGCAGATGACGGACCTGCCGGCCGAGAAGCGCCAGGAACTTGTCGACACTTTCTTTCCGCAGCTGCTCACCGAAGTACGCCGGATCGAGACAGAAGACCGCCAGACCATCAAATTCTTGTGGAAACTCTTCGACGGGGTACTCGTTGAATCCGTTTTGATGCGCTACCAAAACCGCATCACCCTGTGCGTTTCTTCGCAGGCCGGTTGCGGCATGAACTGCCCATTCTGTGCCACCGGACAAGCCGGACTGACTCGGAATCTGTCCACCGCTGAGATTGTCGATCAGATTATTGCAGCCAACCGGGTTATTGCCGATGGACAACTTGGCGTGCCGGAAGGTGGTCGTGACATCGACCGCGTCACCAACGTCGTATTTATGGGCATGGGCGAACCCCTGGCCAACTATCGCCGGGTAATGAATTCCGTCCACCGGATGGTCGATGACACACCAGCCGGGCTGGGCATGTCGGCCCGCAACATCACCGTGTCCACCGTTGGCCTGGTCCCTGCGATTAACAAACTTGCCGCCGAGGGCATCCCGGTCACTTTTGCGCTGTCGTTGCACGCGCCCGATAACGAGCTGCGCGACCAAATGATCCCCGTGAATTCCCGGTGGGACGCCGACGAAGCACTCGATGCGGCCTTCAACTACTACATCCAAACCGGGCGCCGCGTATCTATTGAATACGCCCTGATCAAAGACATGAATGATCACGGGTGGCGCGCCGATCTGTTGGCCAAGAAAATCAATGCGCGCGGTCGCGGCTGGGCCCACGTCAACCCCATCCCGCTGAACCCCACTCCGGGATCGGTGTGGACGGCTTCGGAACCAGACGTCACCCAAGAATTCATTGACCGGCTCAACGATGCCGGTGTGCCAACCACCCTTCGTGATACTCGAGGAAAAGAAATCGACGGCGCCTGCGGACAGCTCGCGGCCGAAGATGACTAAT
>CALBOC010000147.1 GCA_937896705.1 uncultured Micrococcaceae bacterium
ATGAGGTTGAGCGTATCCAGTTTGCCTTCGGCAACAGCTTGATCGAACTCTTCCAGGGTGATCCGCTTGCGACGACGAGCCAGCATAGCGTTGCGCTTTGCGGTCTCGCGACGTTCCGCGATCTGTCGAGCGGTCCGTTCGTCATCGGTAACCAGGAATACGTCTCCGGCGCGTGGCACATTGGATAACCCAAGGACCTGAACCGGACGAGACGGCAGCGCCTCTTTGACGGTGTCACCATATTCGTCGAACATGGCACGAACACGACCGTGAGCATCGCCGACGACCATATTGTCGCCCACGTGCAGGGTACCGTTTTGGACCAGCACGGTTGCCACGGGGCCTCGACCGCGGTCGAGGTTAGCCTCAATGGCAACACCGCGGGCTTCGCGTTCGGGGTTCGCTGTCAGTTCTAGCGCGGCATCGGCAGTCAACAGGATCGATTCGAGCAATCCGTCAATGTTCTGCTTCTGCAGGGCTGAGATTTCCACGAACATGGTGTCGCCACCATATTCTTCTGGGACCACGCCGTATTCGGACAATTCGCCACGGATACGATCCGGGTTCGCGCCGTCCTTATCGACCTTGTTGATCGCGACCACGATCGGCACATCAGCGGCTTTGGCGTGGTTGAGTGCTTCAACGGTCTGGGGCATGACGCCGTCATCAGCTGCGACAACCAGCACGGCAATGTCGGTGACCTTTGCACCACGAGCACGCATAGCAGTGAATGCCTCGTGACCCGGGGTGTCAATGAACGTCAGCTTGCGCTGTTTGCCGTCATGTGGCACTTCAACCTGGTAGGCACCAATGTGCTGGGTGATACCGCCGGCTTCGGATTCACGAACCCGTGCCGAGCGAATCGCATCCAAGGTACGAGTCTTACCATGATCCACGTGACCCATGACGGTAACAACCGCCGGGCGGGCTTCCATGTCTTCTTCGGATTCTTCTTCATCGAGGTCGATGTCAAAGGCGCCAAGAATTTCACGATCTTCTTCTTCTGGGGAGACGATTTCGACTTTATAGCCGATTTCTTCACCCAAAATGCCGAAGGTGTCTTCATCCAAGGATTGGTTGGCCGTAGCCATCTCACCCAGGTGGAACAACACGGTCACCAGTGCTGCGGGGTCTGCTTTGATGCGTTCAGCTAGATCAGCAATCGAGGAGCCGCGACGCAACCGGATAACAGTATCGCCGTCACCCTTTGGCACCTTGACGCCGCCAATGACTGGGGCTTGTTGGTGCTGTTCTTCGCGACGTTGACGCTTCTTCGAACGACGACGACCGGTTTGTGGGCCACGACCGAAGGCACCCTGTGGTGATCCGCGGCCTGGGCCGCGACGCGGTCCGCCACCGCCGCCACCACGACGTGGTCCCCCACCGCGGCCTGGTTCGGCTGGTTTGGGCGGGGTGATTTGGCCGGGCATCATTGCCGGCGATGGACGTGGACCGGAACCGCGTGGTGCTGCTGGTTCGGGCTTGCCGCCTGGCTTCGCGCCAGGTTTTGGTGCGCCCTTGCGGGGTCCGGGCTTAGGTCCGCCGCGACCTGGTGCAGGGCGTGGACCGCCACCACGTTCTTGACGCATACCTTGTTGCGGGGCGAACGGGTTGTTTCCTGGGCGTGGGCCACCACCGCGTGGTCCTGGACGAGGGGCGGTGGTATCTTCCTTGGATTGGAAGGGGTTATTGCCCGGACGCGGAGCTGGTGCTTTCGGTCCCGGTTTTGGTGCCGCCGGCTTGTCTTGACCAGGTTTTGGTGCATCTGGCTTGGCGACAGGTTCTGATTTTGCCACAGGCTCTGGCGCAGGTTTCGGTGTCTGCGCTGCAGGTGCCGGTGCGGCCTCCTGCGGAGCTGAAGCGGGCTCGGGCTCTTTTGGAGTCGGAGCCTGAGGTCCCGGCTTGGGCGCGGCAGGCTTAGACTCTTTGGCCGGTGCGGCTGGCTCTTCTGCCTTTGGCGCAGCTGGCTTTTTGGCCTGCGGTTTTGGCGCAGGCTTCTTTGCGGCTGGTTTTGGTTTTTCAGCCGGTGCGGCGTCAGCAAATTCTGCTTTAAGACGCTTCACTACCGGTGGTTCAATGGTTGAGGATGCTGAAGATACGAACTCGCCAATTTCTTCGAGTTTGTTCAGCGCCTCGCGGGATGTAATCCCAAGTTGCTTGGCAACTTCGTGGACGCG
>CALBOC010000148.1 GCA_937896705.1 uncultured Micrococcaceae bacterium
GTAACCCACGACTTTACGTATTCGGATAATGACCGCGTGGATGCGGGAGACTCGTCTACCTGGACGCTGTCCTTTTATCGTGAGGCCCCGGAATGCACCGTGCGCTTGATGAGCGCCTACGGTTACGACTGGTAAAGCTCTGGCCCTAGGCCGCTGCATGCCACAGATCAATAGACGCGATCAATGTAATGTGGACAGAACGACAGCAGTAAGAGTATGCAAGGGGAACGATCGTGCCATCGGCGTGCGGGTGTGAAACATCGGCATCAACTACTGAACCCGAACCACGCACCCCGTGGTGGCAGGATCGAAATCTCCTTGTCCCAGCCGCGTCCGGTCTGACTTTACTGATTGGTCTTCTGCTCGAGTGGTTCGTCTCGGGTGCTGACACCGTAGCTTTACTATTGTTCTGGGCTTCTCTCCTGCTTGGAGCATCTCAGTTTGTGCCCGGTGCTCTGCGCGGATTGGTCCGCTCCGGCCGTTTAGGCATCGGGCTGCTCATGACGATTAGTGCTACCGGCGCCGTCATTCTGGGATTCATTGAAGAGTCGGCAGCGCTGGCATTTTTATATTCCATTGTCGAAGCACTCGAAGACCGGGCGATGGATAAGGCGCGGTCTGGGCTCCGCGCGCTGTTGGCCCTTATTCCGCCAACTGCCACGGTGGTAGAGCATGGCGCGACCCGCAGCGTGCCGGCAGAATCCTTGGCTCCCGGACAGCGGCTTCGACTTTCGGCCGGCGAACGGTTGGCCACCGACGGCATAGTACGCGAAGGCACCAGTAGTCTCGATGTTTCAGCCATTACCGGAGAATCTATCCCCGTAGCGGTGCAGCCCGGGGACGAGGTATTGGCCGGATCAATCAACACCTCCGGCGTGCTTGAGATCGACGCCACCGCGGCCGGGACTGACAACTCTCTGACCACGGTTGTCTCACTCGTCGAACAAGCGCAGCACGATAAAGGCGAACGTGCCCGCATTGCCGACCGACTAGCCCGTCCCCTGGTCCCGGGCGTGCTGATCTTAGCGGCACTGGTAGCGGTCATCGGATCTCTGTTGGGTGATCCGAGTGTTTGGATCGAGCGGTCCTTGGTGGTGCTCGTCGCGGCCTCGCCGTGTGCTCTGGCGATCTCGGTGCCCGTCACGGTCGTCTCCGGAATCGGTGCAGCCAGCAAATTCGGCGTGGTGATCAAATCCGGAGCTGCCTTCGAACGCCTCGGTGAGATTCGGCAACTAGCGTGGGATAAGACCGGCACCTTGACTCGCAACCAACCCAGCGTCACCCAGGTGCTGGCCGTTGAGGGCTCGAGCGAAACCGACGTACTCGAGTACGCGGCAGCACTCGAGGCCCACAGTAACCATCCGCTGGCTGCAGCGATCACTGCTGCCGTCAGTCATGCGCCTACCGCTGATTACGTGCGAGAAACTGCCGGGCACGGCATGACCGGTGTCGTCAATGGCGACGAGATCGCGGTGGGGAGTCCGCGCTGGCTCAACCCAGGGTCCTTGACGGAAGAAATTAGTGCGTTGGAAGACCGTGGCATGACCGTGGTGATCGTCCATCGCAATGATCAGCCCCTCGGTGCGATCGGTGTGCGCGATGAACTGCGGCCCGAAGCCGCCGATGTGATCCGACAACTGACCGACGCGAACTTCAGCACGACCATGCTGACTGGCGACAACATTCGAACTGCGAGCGCTTTAGCCGCAGAGGCCGGCATCAAAGATGTTCGAGCTGGGCTCCGTCCGGAAGACAAAGCTCAGGTTGTTACCGCGTTACGCGAGCACGGTGCGGTAGCGATGATCGGCGACGGGATCAATGATGCCCCCGCCCTGGCTTCTGCCGATGTTGGGATCGCGATGGGTGCGAAGGGAGCAGATGCGGCCATTGAATCCGCGGATGTGGCGTTCACCGGCGAAGATTTACGACTGATTCCCGCTGCGTTGCATCATGCCCGGAAATCTCGTCGCATCATCACGCAGAACATCGTGTTCTCGCTGGCGATTATCGTGGTCCTGCTCCCGTTAGCAATCACCGGTGTGTTGGGACTGGCCGCGGTGGTCCTGGTCCATGAGGGCGCCGAAGTTCTGGTTATCCTGAACGGGTTACGCGCTAGCCGCACTTCGCGCCCCAGCCATCTCCACCAGACGGCTCGTGAAGAGCTAACAACGTCTTAGTGAGTTGAGTGCTACGCCGCTTTGACCTACGGGCAGCCCGGCCATAGCATGACCCTCGTGTGGAAAGCGCTCGGCGCCCTGTGTGTGGGCCTCTTTATTACCCTGCTAGACCAGTCACTGGTTGCCGTTGCGCTGCCACAAATCACCGAAGATCTAGATGCTTCGGTCAACCAGGCGGTGTGGGTCTCAGCGATTTACTTGCTGACCTTTGCGGTGCCACTGTTGGTCACTGGCCGGCTGGGTGACCGCTTTGGACAACGCAATGTCTATCTGGTGGGCATGGCCGTTTTTACCCTGGCCGCCACAGCATGTGCGTTCGCACCGACGATTGAGTGGCTCATCTTCGCTCGTGCTATCCAGGGGTTGGGCGCGTCGCTGTTGAACCCGCAGCCACTGAGTGTGATCAACCGGATCTTTCCGGCGACCAAGCGCGGGGCAGCCATGGGTGTCTGGTCTGCGGTTGCCAGCTCTTCTGGTCTGTTCGGACCAGTCGTCGGGGGCCTGCTGGTCGGGTGGATCAGCTGGCGTTCGGTCTTTTTCCTCTATATCCCCTTCGGCCTGCTCGCGTTTATTTTGGTGGCCCTGTGGGTGCCGAAACTGCCCACCGGGGTGTCCCGTATTGATCCTGCCAGCGCTGTCCTGTCGCTGATCGCCGTGCTCGCGATTGTCGTGACCCTGCAACAGGGCCCGGAACTGGGCTGGCCGCTGTGGCTCTTCGGCGTGCTGGCAGCAGGCTTGATCGCACTGGCGGTCTTTATTTGGCTCCAGCACCGAGCACAACGGCGCGGTGAAGATGCGCTCGTGCC
>CALBOC010000149.1 GCA_937896705.1 uncultured Micrococcaceae bacterium
AGTGCTCGTATTCGGCGATGTAGCGGCCGACCACGCCACCTTCGCGGAGCTTGTTAATCGCTTCTGGGATGTCCTCGTGTTTGATGTGATTCATGGGAGGATTCAGCTTGCCAGAACGCATCAGTTCATAGATTTCAGCCAGGTCTTGCTTGGTTCCCGACTGTGAGCCTTTGATGGTCAGCTGATTGATAATGATCGGATAAGTACTGATGGTGGCCTCGAGGCGTCCCATACCGACCTGAACGAAAGTCCCAAACTTGCCCAGGGTCTCAATACCTTGCGCTGTCGTGGTACCGAAACCGGCATAGTCCACAATCAAGTCGAGTTCTTTGTCCTTGAAAGCCTCAATGGAATCGGCAACATCTTTCAGCCCAATTTCGTCAGCAAGTTTTTGGGTCTCAGGATTGATCTCAGCCCCATATACTTCCGCACCTAGCAGGGCTGCCACGCGGGCACCGATATAGCCGAGCCCACCAAGTCCGATGACACCAACTTTGAGCCCTTCCTCGGCTCCACCCTTGGTGACCATGGCGTGATAGGCGGTCAACCCGGCGTCCGTGGCCATCGCACCCAGGTCAAACGGTACTTCATCGGGCAGGGCGACGAGGTTGTCGTCGGTGGCAAGGAGTTTCGGTGCAAAGCCGCCGTCCCATTTGCCGTAACCTAGTGCGTCACCGTCGGACATGACGGGAGCGAGACCTACCCGGTCCCCGACTTTCCACTGGTCCATGCCCTCGCCGACTTCGCTGATGATTCCGGCGTTTTCGTGGCCCATCGTGCGTGGCAGGCCGTGCTGAAACAGTTCCATCCAGCCTGGATCATCCAGTGCCGACACATCTGAGTGGCAGACGCCAGCGGCTTTGACGTCGACTACGACCTGTCCGGGGCCCGCGGTGGGTTCTGGTACCTCGTTGAGTTCTAATGGTTTATCGGTCCCTGCAAATTGCCAAGCTTTCATGAACTTCACCTTTCACTTTGAGTATGGGTTCGCTTCAACCATACGCCCGGTAATTGGTCCGTTCTACGGCTGAGGTCTGGGACTTCGGTCTCATGATTTCGTGAGACGGACGGCGGCAAACCATCCATGAGTAGTCATGTGCCAGAACAGACGGGTTTATCGGCTGGCTTCGAGCCGTTTCCGTTGTTCCTCAATATCGAACGATGCCTCGGGCCAGCTCAGTTCAAGCGACTCGAGTGTCTCGATGAGTAGCTGCTGCACGGCGAGCCGAGCGTACCACTTCCGGTCTGCTGGGATAACAAACCAGGGTGCTTCAGGTTTATCGGTCTCTTCAAGCGCCAGCTGGTGAGCTTCCATGTACTCGTCCCATTTTTCGCGAGCATCCACATCGCTGGGGGTAAATTTCCAGTGTTTTTCTGGGTTATCTAAGCGTTTGGAAAGCCGTTCGTATTGTTCATCACGGCTAATGTGCAATAGGACTTTCACGACAATCGTGCCATTACTCACAAGCTCTCTTTCAAATTGTCGAATCGAACCGTAGCGCCGCTCCAGGCGTGAGGGCGGGGTGAGCTCTTCGACACGGTGGATGAGAACATCTTCGTAATGAGACCGATCAAAGACGCCGATTTCGCCCTGCTTTGGTGTTTCGCGGCGAATGCGCCACAGAAAGTCGTGCTGGAGTTCTTCTTCGGTGGGTTTCTTAAATCCAACCTGATGCACGCCTTGCGGGTCCATCGATCCGACCACGTGGGTGATAGTACTTCCTTTACCACTGGTGTCCATGCCCTGCATGACCAACAGGACCGAGCGTCGCAGCTCAGCCGCCTGGGCGTTAGCGAAGAGCAGTTCCTGGAGTTCAGCGAGGCGTTCAACATCACGTTGGAGACGCTGCTGCCCAGCGGCTTTCCCTTTGGTTTCGCCTTTCTTAGTAACAAAGCCAGGGGTTTTGCGGCAATCGAGTGTGGTGAGATCACTCAACGTTTCATCCTTGAAGGCGAATTTTCGTAGGGCTTTGTGGAACGGTTGCTTCACAGTAGTCCTCCAGACCTGCGGTGTGCGCATCAGGCGTTCATATCTCACACGAGAAGTGGACCGTGTAATGACGAAGCCACAGTGAAAGACAGAGACGCTACTAGGTTTCAGCTTAAACGTCCTGGATGGACCTGTAAGCCTCTGAAGAGCCCTCGGACGAGTAGGGACCGCTGTGATCCTTCGAATACACGCAGCTGTGATCCAGTCTTCAGCCTGCGCGTCTATTATCGAAGTATGGTTTCTGTGACTATTCGTGCGTTGCGCCCCGATGATGGTGAGCTCTTGCTGCGGGCGACAGTTGATAATTTCAATTGGCAAGACGAGCGTTTTACTGCTT
>CALBOC010000150.1 GCA_937896705.1 uncultured Micrococcaceae bacterium
TCAGTGAACGAGAAGGCGTCGCGTTGCCCGCCCACAAAGCCTCAGGTGGCAAAGCGATCCTGGCGGAACTGGACCCGCAGCATGTCGAAGCAATCATTGAACCGACCCGAGCCCACCGTGACGATGCATGGATGACCTCGCTCCGCAATGAACTCGCTGTGGTCAGGACCCGAGGGTTTGCGACCAACATCGAAGGAACCGAAGCCGGAGTGAGCGCAATAGCGGTTGCGATTCGAGACGGGAAGGGTCAAACGATCGCAGGACTGAGCGTCTCAGTACCACACACCAGATTCACCGCTGAGACGCGCCGACACCTGGTCGAAGCATTGTGGCGGACCAAGGCCTCTTTGGAATCCGATCTGCAAGATTTAGTGGTTCGCAGGTAAAGATTCGTATGACTGACTGCTGTCACACGGTTGGTTGTCCTGCCCGTATACTGTGAGCTATCGCACAACTCCGGAGACCGGGGGTAGACATGAAAACGGTGACCGCAGAACAGATCTGGAATCTGGTGTATCGCTCCACTCAGCGTGCTGGGTTCATCGAAGCTGTCTCGGAGATCCTGGCAGACTCAACGACGGAAGCGGAACTACACGGCAAGCCCTCGGTGGGGCTGAGCCATTTATTCTACTACTTTCAGGCAGCCAAGAATGGTCTGATCAACACCCACCCCGTGCTTGAACGACAGTCGGTGACCGGTGCGATGCTCAGGACGAACGCCGACCACGGGCCCATGCAATTTGCGTATCGCCAGAGCGAAGCAGCGCTGATCGAAGCCGCCCGAAATCACGGGGTAGCCTTGCTGATGATCCACGGGGCCTTTGCCGGTGGCGAGCTTGGGTACTTTGCTCGCCGATTAGCCAGACACCATCTGGTATCCATCTCGTTTGCTAATAGCCCTGCGGTCATGAGTGTGGGTGGCAGTTTCGATCGCCTGCTGGGCACCAACCCGCTGAGCTACGGCATCCCGTTGGAGAGACAACGTGCCATTGTTATAGATCAAGCATCCTCGTCGACTGCTCGGGTCAATTTCCAAAAATATGCCGAACGCCAGGTCGCCATCCCGGAAGGTTGGGCCCTAAACCGTCATGGTCAACCCACCACGAATCCTTACGACGCACTGGCGGGTACGCTATTGCCATTTGGCGGCTATAAAGGCGGCAATATCGCCCTGATGGTGGAGTTCCTTGCCATGCTGGGCGGGGGAGACGCCTCGTACGAAGCCGCGCCCTATTATGCTGGCGAGCGCAAACAGGGCATTGGGGCCAGCATCTTCGCTATAGACGCGACAAAGCTGCCCGGTTACACCGATCGGATCGACGAGCTAGTCCAACACTTCACCCAGGATCGCGGCAGCAAGATACGACTGACAGACCTCCAACTCACCGAACGTGCAGTAGAGGTACCCCAGAACCTGTGGTCGCAATTGACGAATTACGCCGCAGACGGATCCCTACGGGACCATTAGTGTCCGTACTGAGCGCGCAACTGGTCGCGGGCTTGGGCCAATAAGGTCAGATCTCGTTCGGCTGCCCGGGCAGACTGGATGGGATTGTCGGCAAAGGTGGCAAACCCACAGTCGGTATTGAGCAGCACACGGTCGTATCCGAAAAATTCAATCGCGCGTTGGGTACGGTCGATCACGTCTTCGACGGTGTCGTGCGCCGAGTCTTTTTGATTCAGCACGCCCACCCCGACGCGTTGATCATCCCGAATGCCGGTGAGCGCATCGAGTTCGCCAGCCCTGGGCGTGCACAACTCCAGCACGAGGGTGCCGACATTGAGCGATCGGAACAGTGGGACGAGCGGCTCATACCCACCGGATAGCGCTGAAGATTCATCGGTGGTCCAGTTGCCCCGACACACATGCAGGGCCAACCGGTCGGTGGGGAAGCCCTGAGTGACTTGTGTCAATAAATCTTGGGCAAAGGCTAACTCTTCGTCTTCGGCGCCTCGCTCGCCCAGTGCGCCACACATGAAGGTCCGACCGCCTTGGCCCTGATCACCGTAGAGCACCTCGGTGAGCACCGGTTCATCCAGCTGGACCAGGCTGGTGCCCTGGGCCAGGAGATGGGCGATTTCCTCGCGCAGTATCCGCACGATATCAACCGCGAGCTCGTCGCGATCATCGTAGGCGCGGTCGGAGATGCATTCCATCCACATCGTGCGGGTCAGAAGATAGGGTCCCGGCAAACTGACTTTCACGGGTTTCGTAGCGATCTGTTGGGCGTATTCCACCTCGTGGACGGCCAGTGGTTTATCGCGTCCCAGGGGACCGAACACGGCAGGGTGGCGGACTTCACCGGCTGGTACATCGAGTGCTTCGAGTTCTCGATTGAATTGCTCTGGATCATCCACATAGGGCAGCAGGTCGGTAACCGGGATGAGCTGACAATTTTGTAACAGCCCGCCCACAAACGATGAGTAGTTATCACGCCGTTGTTCACCATCGGTGACTACGTCGATGCCGGCCCGTTCTTGGGCAGCTATCGCCAGTTGGACGGCGTCATCCGCATCGGTTGCAAAGTCTTCGCTGCTCAATCGACCTTCTAAGTGCTGGTGCAAAGCTGATAGCAGCCACCGTGGGCGAGGCCAGCTGCCCAAGCTCAGCACGGAAAGCGGGAGGATATCGGCGACGTCGGTCGGTTCGGGCAGTGTGTCCGGAATGTGTGGTGTGACGACCTCTTGGGTGATAGCCATCTGTGGCTTCTTGCGCTGCTTTTTCAACTTAATCGGTTGGAGTGGCACTTCAGCAGGCGCAGGTTCGGTCGACACAGTCGGGCTGTTGTCAGCCGTCGCTTGGTCCGTGGGCGGTGTGAAAGGTCCTTTGCTGACAAGAAATCGCCACACCCCGGGTTCGGTGTGCATATTGACCAGTTCGTTTTTGGTCAACCGGCACCACGACGGCAGGTCGACCTCGACGGTCGAGTCGTGGGAGACGATCTCGAGTAGATCCCCGGGTAGTAGCGGGTCAATGTGCTTGCGAATGAGTAACAGCAAGCCATTGCCACAGTCTAAATCTCCACCATTGAAACTGTCGGTGGGTGGGTACGGGTGCACGGTAGACGTTGCCACGCTAGGACCTTTCACGCACGGATTGTCGGATTTAGTAGGTCACGCTCGGGGTGCCATCGGCTAGGAACTCGACGAGCTTGGCACCGCCGACCACAGTGGCCCCGTCAATGAGATCTTCGGGGTTGATGCCACGTTTCTTGACGCAGGGTGCGCACACGTACACTTGTCCACCGGCCTCCACGAAGTTGCCGATCAGCTCGCCCAGTGGGGCAAAGCCGTCCTCGTGAATATCGTCTGCGTAACCTTGTTGTGCCAGACGAACCCCTTCGGTCGAGAGGAAGACCATGGTGTCCTGGTCCGAGCCGACCGCAGCGTTGGCTACCACGAACCCTACGGTTGCTTTGTCGGTGTCGTTTTTCGCGTTGGTGATGGATACACAGAATTTTCCGGTGCCGGACATTAGGGGTTCTCCTTGGCTTGGATGTAGTACGTGGGGTGATCAACAGCTAGCAGCGTATTGCGGGTCAGGCGGCACCATGCCGGAATGTCTTCGGGTGCACCATGGTCGGTTGCGGTGAGTTCTAAGATGTCTCCGGGGGATAGCTCATTGCGCAGTTTCAATTTCAGCTTCACCACGAGCTCTCCACAGCCCATGTCGCCAGCGTCCCAGTGCGCATCTGGTGTTGGTCTGCTCACGCGCTGCTCCTTATTGAATCGATGGCAACGATGTATGCCGTGGTCGACCCTAATGGCGTATGTGGCTGCGATCAAGAGTTCAGCGGCGTGTGGTCTTCGAGAGTTGACGTGCAGGTTTTCGTCTCCCTGGATCGACAGCGGTGGCAACACACCGAGAGGATTTCCCCGCGATGGAATTTCGGCGAGGGTGGAAACAGCCGGGCACGCTTGAAAAGCTTCCGGTCATGTTTAAGAGTTGAAAACGTTGACCATTCACCTAACTAGGGCGGTCAGTGCTAGACGAAAGGCAGCAGCGACCGTGAAAATGTAACAGACCACCCGGACTGAAAAGCCCGTGAGGAGGCAGTGCTGTGCTCGAGATCGTCATGCTGGTGATCTGCATCGTACTGCTGTTCAACCTGGTCACCGCCATGATCGTGCTGGGTCGCCGTCAAGGTAATAGTTGGCTGTTGGCGCTGTTATTGACCGGCACCACGGGGGCTGCGAGTGCGGCCCTGGTGGCCATATCAGTCTCAGACCAGCCGGCCCGGTTCATGGACCTGAGCCTGGTGTTGATGGGCCTGGCCTCGCTGCCGGTAGTACTGCGCGTGATGCTCGATCGCGACCGGCCCGAGACCCGGGAGGCCGATCATGCTGATTGACTTGCTGGTGGCCGTACTCATCATTGCTGGCGGGATATTCTTCACCGCCGGTACGATCGGACTGATCCGGTTCCCTGATATCCGCAGCCAACTCCACGCGCTCACAAAAGCTGACAACTTGGGACTGGGCATGATCTTTCTGGGGATTGCCATCCACCTGGCCAGCTGGTCGGTGGCTCTGATCCTTTTGTTGACGTGGCTGTTAGCGCTGCTCTCCGCCTCGCTTACCGCTCGAGTCCTCGCCACGAGCCAACGCGGTCTCGAAGGGCGGGATGCCCCATGACACAAGCCATTACCGCACTCGATATCGCCCTGAGCCTTGCGGTCGTGTTAGTGGTTAGTCTGACGCTTCTCCAACGCTCCCGCAAGACGCAGTCACTAGCCTATTTAGGACTGGGTGTGATACTCAGCCTGGTCTGGTTACGGTTAGGCAGCGTAGACGTTGGTCTCGCGGAAGCAGGGCTGGGCAGCGGAATTCTCAGCGCAGTACTGGTCATCCTAGCGGCGGCCCCCACGGCCGAGCAGGCCCACCAAGCGCAGGCTACTTCTCAGCGGACCCTAATGCCAGTCTGGTTAAGTGTCGTGCTGGGCGTGGTCAGCGGTGCAATCTTGGTGTTTGTTGTTGCCAGTATCTGGCTGCGCGCCGAGCAGCAAGTGCCCCAATGGGAAGCGTTGTTAGCCCCGGCCATGGACGCCTTACCGGTTGAACATCCCATCACCGGTGTCCTGCTGGCCTTCCGTGGCTATGACACCCTCTTAGAATCCGCCGTGTTGATGTTTGCCGCGCTCACGGCGAAAACTCTCATGCCCGATGACAGCTTCGCAACTGTTGCGCGAACGCATCAGTGGTTTTTGCGCCCGGCCCGAGCCATGGACTTCAGCTGGGCCTTCCGGATGCTCACCCCGATCTTGTTGCTGGTGGGCTTATGGTTGCTCTTTGCTGGCACCACCCAACCCGGTGGTGCCTTCCAATCTGGCGCCGTCCTTGCCGCCATGCTCATCATGGTGCAACTGACTGGTGGCCGTTTGGCCCACCTGATCCGTCGCTGGCTGACCCCACTGGCAGTGGTCGGGGTCGTGGTCTTTGTGCTGTCCAGTGCGGTGGGCTTGGCAGCCGGCGCCACTTGGTTCACGATGCCAGCTGAGGGAGCCTACGCGCTGATTTTGACCGTGGAAACGTGCCTGACCGTCGGTATTGCGATCGGTCTATATATGCTCTATCTGGCTGTGGCCTATCGCGTTGCCCTGCCGGTTTCCCCACCGGAAGATCAGGAGGCAACACCATGAATGTCGCCACCTGGTATCTGATGTTAGGTGTGGTGGTCATGCTCATCGGGGCTCTGCGACTGCTGATGGTCCAAGACTTGATCGCCCGGTTGATCGCCCTGAATGTGGCCGGTGCGGGCTCTCTGATGTTACTCATGGCGTTGGCGGCACGGTCCAACCCGATTGATCCGGTGTTATCTGCCCTGGTCATTACCGGCTTGGTAATCACCGCGGCCTTTACCAGTGTGGCCGCGGTCCTGATTCGTCGGCTGGAAGACGATCCTGCGGCGGATGATCGCGAGGTCTCATCGTGACTCTTGCCCAGTTCAGTGTCGGCGCATTGGTGTTATTACCGTTGCTCTCAGCGGCCGTGCTCGCCGTATTACCCCATCTGGCTCGCCGCATCGCCGGGGTAGTTCTTGGCGTTGCCATGCTGGCCCTGACGGTCCCACTGGTGGTCACCGTGGCATCCGGTGAGGTTATCGAAGTGCCACTGGGGAACTACGGTGCACCACTGGGCATCATGTTACGCGCCGATGGAATGTCAGCGATCTTCCTGGCACTCACCGCGGTGGTCGGACTGTGCGTGAGTATCTTCGCTGCGCTCGTGCCAGAAGCCACCGGGTCCAGATTCGATACTGGTCACCGCTCGCGGCCCGGACACCCAGGATTCTGGCCGCTATGGTTTGGTGCCTGGACCGGACTCAACGCCGTATTTGTTACCGGAGACCTATTCAATGCGTATGTCGGATTAGAGCTCGTGGGGCTGACAGCAGTCGGGCTGGTTGCCCTGGGCGGCTCTCAGTCATGGGCGGCAGCACTACGCTATCTGTTCATCGCCGTGCTGGGGTCGCTCTTCTTTTTAGTCGCGGTCGGGCTGATCGTCTCGGTCACGGGCACCCTGGATATGAACCAGGCAGCCGAGACACTCAGCCAAGACCCAGACAGTCACGCGGTCGCACTGGTTGCCATGGTGTTGCTGAGCTTCGGGCTGGCCATGAAAATTGCGTTGCTGCCGGCGCACCACTGGCTGGTACCCGCCCACGCCGGCGCACCATCCGCGGTCTCACCGTTACTAAGTGCCCTGGTCATCAAAGCCGCGCTATTTATTTTCATCCGCTGCTGGGGTTGGATTGCTATCCCTGCGGTCCTGGCCAACGATCCCGCAGCACCACCTGCCGGCTTCGACCTTCGCACCGGTCTCACCATTCTGGCTTGGGTCTTTGCGATCCTGGGTGTCCTGGGGCTGGTGATCGGGGCAATCATGGCCCTGCGCCAGACCCATCTGAAACCACTCATCGCCTATTCCACGGTGGCCCAAATTGGTTACTGGTTTTTATGGTTACCGATTTTGGTGATCCCGTCCGGTGAATCACTGGCCGATACAGCGATTACCTTCATGGACGAGCCCGGAGTGAAATCCGGTGCGCTAGCAGGCACCGTGGGCCTGATTGTCGGCCACGGCCTGGCCAAAGCCGGCCTGTTCTTGACCGCTGGATACTTCAAAGAACGCTATGGCACCGATGAGATCTATCAGCTCTACGGGGTGGCCCGGTCGCATCCGTTATTAGTCATGACCATGGGCCTGACCGCCATCGGGCTGGCTGGCCTACCCTTCTCGCTGTCCTTTACCGGCAAATGGCAGCTCACCAGTGCTGCGTTGGCGGCCGGACATTACTGGATGCTGCCGGTCATTGTCATTGCCACCGTGATGTCTGCGGCATATCTACTCCATGCCATTGCGCCGTTACTACGGGAGAAAAGCCCCGAGGGCAACGAAATTGAGCATCCCGAACCCATCCGTGGTGATATTTCGGTGGTGGCCAAAGGGGCGCCACTCGTGCTGGGACTGCTCACCATGGTCACCGGATTTATGGGCGCACCCATCTTCGAGCTGGTCGAGGTAGGTGTTCCGTGGTGAGTGCACTATTATCTTGGGTTCCACTCGTGATGCTGCTGCTGTCTTTAGGCGCAGCCATTGCGATCTTCCCGATGCGCCCGGACCAAACCCGGCTGCGGACCACCGTGAACCTGACACTAGCCGTCCTCAAAGTCTTGCTCGTCTCGACGCTGTTTCCGCTGGTGTTGGTCGAAGAAGTCCACCCGGAATTCCGGATCCCATTCGTTCCCGGGCTCGATCTGGTGCTGCGAGTCGATGCGCTCTCCTTACTCTTCGCGGCCTTATCCTCCGTGTTGTGGCTGATCACCACGGTCTATGCGATCGGCTATTTAGCCGGCAAACCAAACCAGAGCCGGTTCTTTGGGTTCTTCAGCCTGTGCGTCACCGCAACCGTGGGCATCTCTTTTGCCGGCAACCTGGTGACTTTCTTGGTGTTCTACGAGCTGCTGACCCTGGTCACCTACCCGTTGGTGGCCCACTGGGGCACACCCGAAGCACTCCGGGCAGCTCGGACCTATTTACGTTTCACCATCCCGGGCGGGTTAGCCCTGCTGATCGCCGTGGTCTGGCTCACCGTCTACGCCGGGGAAGCCGACTTCAGCCCCGGTGGTGCCCAAGGCGTCGATGTGCTGGCCGAAAACTCACCGGGGATCGCGACCGTTATTTTCATCTTCTTCATCCTCGGGCTCGGTGTGAAAGCCGCCCTGGTGCCACTGCACGGGTGGCTCCCGCTAGCCATGGTCGCCCCGGCTCCGGTATCTGCCCTATTGCACGCCGTGGCCGTCGTCAAGGCCGGAGTGTTTGGCATCATTCGTGTCGTCGACGATGTCTACGGCATCCAGACGGCTAGCGACTTAGGCCTGCTGGAACCGCTGTTGATCATCGGCTGTGTCACGATTGTCTACGGGTCATATCAGGCGCTGCGTCAAACGAACCTCAAACGCCGACTGGCCTATTCCACGGTCTCGCAGGTGTCCTACGTGGTCTTAGGCCTTGGGCTGGCCACCGTAACCGGCACCACCGGAGGGATCGTGCACCTGGTACATCAGGGCATGATGAAAATTACGCTCTTCTTCTGCGCCGGGCTATTCCAAGAAACCGTCAACGTGCACGATGTCAAAGAAACGCGCGGCCTAGGCTACCGGATGCCGTGGTCATCGACGGCCTTTACTGTCGCCGCGCTGGGTATGATCGGGCTCCCACCCACCGCAGGATTTATCTCGAAATGGCACCTGGGGATCGGCGCGCTGGACTCGGAGACCCCGTGGGCCTTGAGCATTTTGGTGATCTCCTCGTTGATGAACTCGATGTATTTCTTACCGATCATCTATCGGATGTGGTTCCGTAAATCCGAGATAGCCGAACCCACGGCCGTGACCGAGCCGAAAATGATGGTCCTCCCCGCGCTGGTCACCACCGGTTTTGTGTTGGCCATGGGCTTGGGTGCCAACATGCCCTTTGCTCCGTTAGACATTGCCGAGACCATCAGTGAGGGGGTGTTTGCCGATGTTGATTAGCCTCAGCTTGTTGACCCCCGTGCTGTTTGCGGCACTCATCCCGCTGGCCGGGCTAGCACCGCGAGCCACGCAGCTTCGGATCCGGCGTGGCATGTCGATCATTGCGCCTGCGGCCACGCTGCCAGCTATCGCGCTGGCCATCTGGGGTGCCGGTGAACAAGTCCACGCCGAATGGATCCTCACCGGGATCACCCTGGCCGTGGACAATATTGCCCGTGGTTTATTGCTCATCGGCGCGTTACTTTACGGGGCCGCTTTGTTGTCGGTGACGTGGTCCAAGCTTGACACCCGAGAGCCCGCCAGCGGTGCGCTCTCGGGCTTCCTTTTGGCAAGCTACACCGGCAATATCGGGGTGTACCTGGCGGCGGACGTGGTCAGCTTTTATCTGTTCTTCGGGTTCATGAGTTTTTCGGCGCTGGGCCTGGTGGTGCATTACCGGACCAAATCCGCGCACCGAGCCGCCGGGATCTACCTGGTCATGACCGTCATCTCGGAAACCGCATTATTAGCCGGGATCATTTTGACCGCCCAAGCCGGTGGCAAAATGCTGGCCGATGCCCCCGATGCGGTGTTGGCCTCGCCGTACACCGGGCTGATTCTGGTCGTGTTGCTCATCGGTTTCGGGGTTAAAGCCGGCACCGCGCCCCTGCACGTCTGGTTGCCCTTGGCCCACCCGGCCGCACCGCCGGCCGCGTCAGCGGTCCTTTCCGGGGCCATGGTCAAAGCCGGTATGGTCGGTTTCTTACGGTTCTTCCCCTTACAGGATGTTGCCGCCGAAATGAACCCCACGATCGAAGGGTTCGGCTGGCTACTCATGGCGCTGGCACTGGTGAGCGCGTTTGCCTCGGTCATCTTCGGAGTCGTGCAATACGACGCCAAGACCGTGCTGGCATACTCGACCATCTCGCAGATGGGCTTTATCGGAGCACTCATCGCCGCCGGACTGATTAACGTGGACATGGCCCAAGATACCGCTGACGCGGCGGTGTTATATGCGGTCCATCACGGGTTAGCGAAAGGCGCGCTCTTTTTAGGCGTACCCGTGATCAAACACTATGGGCGCGGTGCAGCAGGTGTCGTCGTGACCATCGGCATGATTGGTGCCGGACTCGCGGTCGCGGGCGCCCCCATTACCTCCGGCGGGCTGGGCAAATACGTCGGAAAAGACGCCGTGGCAGGACTGACCATCGCCGGCATCGGACTGGACTATATTTTGCCGTTGGTCGCCACCGGTTCAACGCTGTTATTACTGCGCTTTGCTTGGGTCGTTCTCCACGACGAACGGCAAGCGCATAGAAGTATCGACGGCGAACTCATCGCCTGGCTGGCTGTGTGTCTGGCAGGTATCGGCGTGCCCTGGCTGGTCGGGGCGTACTGGTCCCCGCTGGGCCTGCCCGACTGGACGGACCCTTCGACCGTGTGGGACTCCGTGTGGCCCATCGGGCTGGGACTCATCATCGGGGCGGGGCTCTGGGTGGCCGACCGTTACGGGTGGGCACCGGAACGGACCCGCGACGAACCCGTTATTCCCGCCGGCGATCTGGTCGTATTAGAAGAACGCGGCGTGCGTGGGCTGATCGGTCACGGGGGCGGGCTGCTGAAAAACATCCATGGCTGGACCAGCAGAGTACGTGACAGTGGCAACCAGCTGGCCTCGGACACAGCCGAGCAGGTCCAAACCACCACCGAGGCCACCAACGAGCAACTACGACCCTGGCCGCGTTTTGGCACCAGTGCCGTCGTATTCGTCGTCATCGTGTTGGTCATCAGCCTGAGCATCGCAGGAGGTTCATGATGCGTTGGGTGTTGAGCGCCATCTTCCGGTATGCGGTGTTCTTCTTAGTGTGGTTAGGACTGTCGGCAGCCGATCCTAGCAACCTGATCTACGGCGTGATTGCGGTGGCCGCCACCACGGCACTGAGCATGGCCCTACTTCCGCCCAAGCGCCCAGCATTTCAGCTGTGGCCCGCTCGCATCTGGGGGACCGTGCGACTCGTCGCCTGGTTCCTAGTACAATCTGTCAGCGGGGGAGCAGATGTGGCACGACGCGCGCTGAGCCCGCAGGTTGATATCGCCCCGGCGGTGGTCGATGTTCAGGTACGGCTGCCACACGGTGCCGCCCAGCAGCTGTGCTTTTTATTGATGAATCTCCTGCCGGGCTCGATGGTCCAGCACGTGAGAACGGTCGATGGCCAGCTGGTGGCTGAGATCCACACGCTGGCTTTAGAACTGGAGCCTGGCGAACAGTGGCAAACGCTCCAGGATCGGGTCCAGCAAGCTTTTCAGGTGGCAGACAACAACGCGGCCACCTGACGAGAACAGGAGGCCGCGTTGTGCAGGACGGCGCGAACTACTGATCGGCCGCGATGAGCTCTGCTGCGCGTTCGCCCATGAGCATCACAGTGATGTTGGGGTTCACGGCAGTCAGCTGCGGCATCGCTGAGGCGTCAACTACGCGAAGCCCGGTGGTCCCTTTGACCCGCAATTGCGGGTCCAACGGTGACATGTCATCATCAACCGCGCCCATCCGGCAGCTGCCGGCCGGGTGGTAGACGGTGTTGTGGGTTTTGGAGATATATTCGGCGAGGTCTTCATCTGACTGAGCCTCTTTGCCGGGGAACAATTCCCGGTCGGCATAGTCGGCCATCGGTTCTTGGGCGACAATCTCGCGGGCCAACCTGATACCCGCAATCGCGACCCGCATGTCATGGCCTTCGGGGTCCGTAAAGTACCGCGGATCGACCTTCGGTTTATCGGCGTAGTCTCGGGAGCGCAACCGCACGGTGCCACGTGACTTTGCGTGCGTGACGTTCGGGGTCAGAGCGAAGGATTCATCCTCGTGTGGGTAGCCGTGGCGACGGGTGTGCATCGAAAATGGCACTGATCCGTAGTGCATCATGAGATCCGGCAGGTCCAAACCGTCTTCAGTAGGAGAAAAGATCCCGATCTCCCACCACTGGGTCGCTTCGCGGGTCATTTCGACCTTTGACGCCCATGAGATGACGGCTTCTGGGTGGTCCTGCAGGTTGGAACCCACGCCGGGGGAGTCCACCCGGACTTCGACGCCTACTTCGTTGAGATGGTCTGCCGGACCGATGCCAGACAACATCAGCAGTTTGGGCGTATCGATGGCCCCTGCTGAGACGATGACTTCCCGGTTGGCGTGCAAGGTCGCCGTGCGACTAAACGCGTTGTTGAGATACTCCACACCGGTGGCCCGGTTGTCCTCGTCTAAGACGATGCGAGTCACCCAGTGATCCGTGAGAATATCGAGATTCTCCCGATCCATGATCGGATGCAGATAGGACACCGAAGACGAAGCCCGCGTGCCGTCTTTTTTCGAGTTGATCTGAAAAAACCCGGCACCGTTGATTACCGTGGAGCCGTTGTTGAACTGCACTTTCGGAATGCCCTGTTGCTCGCAGGCTTCCAACAGTGCACCACCGAGCGGATCGGTGGGTGGCACGTTCATGAGCTCTACCGGGCCATCGGTGCCGTTGTGCTCACCGGTGTTGTCATTAGTTTCCAGCCGCTTGATGAGCGGCAGCATGGTTTCGGCGTTCCAACCCGCAGCGCCCATATCTTCCCAGAGATCCATATCTTCTGCGGGTGGATGGAATGCGATACACGAGTTATGTGATGAGCAGCCGCCCAGGACTTTCGCGCGAGCATGACGCATGAAAGAGTTGCCTTTTTCCTGCTCTTCAATCGTGTAGTCCCAGTCCATCCCGGATTCCAGTAGTTCTGGCCACCGGTTGAGTTGTAGGACCTCGGGTTTATCCACGTCGGTGGGACCTGCTTCAAGCAAGGCAACCGTAACGTTGGGATCTTCACTGAGCCGAGCTGCCACGACTGCTCCGGCGGAGCCGCCCCCGACCACCACATAATCGTAATTCGTTGTTGTCACGTTGTACTCCATTCCTGCGGGTGTGTTAGAACGCGTCTTTGCGAGGGAACCAACCGGAAACGGCCGGCTCGGTGTTTTCATAAATATGTTTTGAGATGGTGTATTCTTCGAGTCCGGCAATGCCTAATTCACGGCCGATGCCGGACTGTTTGAAGCCGCCCCATTCTGCCTGTGGCAGGTAGGGATGGTAGTCATTGACCCAGATGGTGCCATGACGCAGTTTGCGTGAGACTCGGTTGGTGACGCCTGAATCTGAGGACCATACGGCACCGGCCAGCCCATAGTCAGTATCATTGGCGATCGCGATCGCTTCAGCTTCGGTTGAAAACGTTTCCACCGTGATGACCGGGCCGAAGCCCTCTTCAATAACCGCTGGGTTATCTGCGGTGCACTGGT
>CALBOC010000151.1 GCA_937896705.1 uncultured Micrococcaceae bacterium
GTGCCGGCCAAAGACCAACCGTTACCCGTCATCTTTGGGCGCGGTTCCGTTGATCCGCAGGCCGTCATTCATCGTCACCCTGCCCTGGCACACCGCGGTCTGCGCAGTGCCCCGCGTTTTTCTGGCCACGATCTCGCGACGGACTTTGACAAGTTGAGTGAACTTGTCGGGCATGCGCCCCGAGTGTTTATTGAAGCCGGCCCAACCTTCCTCAACGCCGTCCTGGCAGCTCAATTGGCCGACCACTTGCTGATCTATACGGCACCGTCGCTGTTGGGCGGACCCCACCACGTTGTCGAAGATCTCGGCATCACGACCCTGGCCGAACGTTTCAACTTTGCTTTCACCGGTATGCACCGGCTCGATACCGACCTTGTCACCACCCTTCGGAAGGACCACTAAGTGTTTACCGGCATCGTCCACACCCGCGGCACCATCGCCGCGATTGAAAACACCTCAGACGACACCCTGGCCATGACAATCAACGCACCCAGTGTGCTCACTGATGTCAGTCGCGGTGATTCCATCGCCATTGATGGGGTGTGTTTAACGGTTACCGACTACACGGAAGACACATTTACCGCCGACGTCATGATCCAAACTCTGGACTTGACTTCGTTGGGAGGTAAGACCACCGGCGATGCAGTAAATGTTGAGCCCGCCATGGCCGCAACCGACCGGTTTGGCGGCCACATTGTCCAAGGACACGTCGAAGCGACCGGCACCATATTAGAGATCGCACCTGATGCGCAGTGGACACGCATGCGCATTAGCCTGCCCGACCACTTGGCCCCGTATCTGATCGACCAGGGTTCCATTACGGTCAATGGCATCTCGTTGACCGTCGCCAATGTCACCCCGCCATCGGCAACAGAACATGCCTTTGAGATTTTCTTAATCCCCGAAACGTTAGCAGCCACCACCATGGGACAGGCCGCTGTTGGCGATGTGGTGAATCTTGAGACTGATCTTCTCGCCCGTCATATCGCTCGCATCATTCAGTTCAACACCAATGAGGAAAAATGACACTCGACAACATTACGCAAGCTATTGAGGCCATCGCCGCGGGCCAGCCGGTGATCGTGGCCGATGATGAGGATCGCGAGAATGAAGGCGACCTGATCCTGTCGGCCCAACTTGCCACGACCGAAACGATCGCCTTTATGGTGGAGCACTCTTCTGGACTGTTATGCGCGCCGATGTCGGACGAGATCGCTGATCGGCTTGAGTTGCCCATGATGGTTACCAACAACCAAGACGTGCGCCAGACCGCCTACACCGTGACCGTCGACGCGGCAGAAGGCGTGACCACGGGGATCTCTGCGGCCGATCGCGCTCATACGGTCAATCTTCTGGCTGGTACTGAGACCGCTCCGGCAGATCTCAACCGCCCCGGGCACATCCTGCCGTTACGTGCCGTCGCCGGCGGCGTCCGACAACGCCCCGGGCACACCGAAGCTGCCGTAGAACTGATGAACCTTGCCGGGTTGGCTCCCGTGGGCGTGATCGCCGAGATCGTGGCAGATGACGGCGACATGATGCGTCTTCCAGGGCTGATCGAGATGGGGGCCGAGCAAAACATTCCGGTCATCACCATTGAAGCGCTCATCGACTATCTCAACGCACACCACCCCGAAACGGCTCCTGCCCAAGTAATCCATCGGCACGTCTCCCAACGCGCCGAAGCCGTTGTGCCCACGAACTTCGGGGAGCTGACGATGAAGGTTTACCGAGACCGAAAAGCCGGGGTAGAGCACCTGGCCCTGATTGGTCCTAACACCGTGTTAGCAACTGATCAGCCCACCGTGGTCCGTGTGCACTCCGAATGTCTCACAGGAGAAGCCTTTGGTTCGCAAAAATGTGAGTGCGGAGCCCAACTTGATGCAGCGCTGGCACACATCGGCGCCCACGGCGGCATTGTGATCTATTTGCGCGGCCACGAGGGGCGCGGCATTGGCCTGGGTAATAAAATCCGCGCCTACCAGTTACAATCCACGGGACTGGACACCGTAGAAGCTAATGAGCACCTTGGGCTGCCGGTCGATGCCCGGAGCTATCAAGCCGCTGCTGAAATCCTGGACAGTCTGGGCATCCAGAACGTTGAACTGCTAACGAATAATCCCGATAAGGTCGCCCAACTCGAGGCCAACGGGATCAATGTGACCGAACGACTGGGATTGATCGTTGGCCAACACCCCGAAAACCTCGACTATCTGACTACCAAAGCCACCAAGCTCGACCACGCTATTCCCTCTGAAAACGTCTAAGGAACATTCCATCATGGCCAAACACGGCGCTCCACAACTACAAGTCGATGCCACCGGACTCAACGTCGCGATCATTGCTGGCTCCTGGCACACGACCGTCATGAACGGACTCATCGACGGTGCCAAAGCCACCCTGGACGCTTCCGGGGCGACATATGATCTCATCACCGTAGCGGGGTCGTTCGAGATCCCCCTGGCCGCGCAGTCCGCATTGGCCAATGGCTATGATGCTGCGGTGTGCCTGGGAGTCATTATCCGCGGCGACACACCGCATTTCGATTTCGTCGCCGATGCCGTGACCTCCGGGCTGACTCGAGTGCAACTGGACGCTAGCAAACCCGTAGGCTTTGGCGTTCTCACAGTGGATAACGATGCCCAGGCCCTGAATCGCGCCGGACTGGCCGATTCTGAAGAGTCGAAAGGTCAAGAGGCCGCCGAGGCCGCACTTCAGCTGGCGGTGACAGTCCGGCACCTCGCGGAATAATCCGCAGCTCACTAGGTGCTGTATGTGCTGACGGAACTACTCTGGAGGTATTTTGACTGCACCCTACCCTGTGTCCATTTTAGATTTGGCGACCGTACACCACGGCCAACCGATCGCCGAATCACTGCAAGAATCCACGGAACTAGCCGTGCTGGCCGACGAACTGGGTTTCCATCGCTTGTGGTTTGCAGAACACCACAACATGGAAACGATCGCGTCCTCGGCTACCGCGGTGCTGTTGGCGCACATCGGTGCACACACTGACAACATCCGGCTCGGGGCCGGGGGCATCATGTTACCCAACCACGCTCCCCTGATTATTGCCGAGCAGTTCGGCACCCTCCGGGAGCTCTATGGCGACCGCGTGGATCTAGGGCTCGGCCGAGCCCCTGGCACGGACCAAAAAACTCTGATGGCGCTGCGCCGGAGCAACCAATCGGCCGACCGCTTCCCCTCTGACGTGCTGGAATTACAGGGTTATCTCAAGGGCGAATCACGCATCCCGGGGATTCATGCATATCCCGGGTCCGGCACCAATGTGCCCCTGATTCTCCTGGGCTCATCGCACTTCGGTGCCCAGCTTGCGGCTCAACTGGGTCTGCCCTACAGCTTCGCTTCGCACTTTGCCCCGCAAATGCTAGAGTCCGCCGCAGCACTATATCGCAGCGAATTTAGCCCCTCTGACGACCTGACCAAGCCCTACTTCATTGCTGCAGCCAACGTCATCGTCGCTGAAACAGAAGACCATGCACAGCGCATGTGGGAGGCAGCGAAACGCGCCCGCATCCGCACCATGCTCGGTCGCGGTCGGCACCTCAGCGATGAGGACGTCGAACAACTCGTACATTCGGCGCCCGGTCAACAAATCCTGCAGATGTTAGAGATGACGGCAGTGGGCACCCCAGACCAGGTCCGGGAGTGGTTGGATGATTTCGCCGCACGAGTCAGCGCCGATGAACTAATCATCACCAACATGGCTGGGCCGTTAGAAGATCGCAAACAAGCATTGCAGCTCATCTCGGACCACATTATTCATCGCTGACATGAAACACGGTCGTGCCCACAATGGCTGCTACCTGTTTCCCTGAGACCCCGATATCACCGGCAGAGGTCTTGTCGGGGTCACTAGCAGACCAACGCAGCACTTAGACGGTCCGTTTTTCTACGACGCCGTAAAAGACTCGCTCAAAAACTGTGCGGGCGTGGCGTGTGATACGTAAGTAGTCATCTTCGAATTCCCCGATTTCGCCCGCCTCATACCCTGCCCACCTGGCAAGTGCTTCTAGCTGGTCCCGATTGGTTGGCAGGACATCCGAAGATTTTGCGGTCGAGATCAGAATCCCTGAACGAATACGGGTCGCGAAACTCCAGGCCTGGATCAGAATCTCTGCATCAGCAGGGTCCAAGAGGGCAGCGTCCTTGGCAGCCTTGAGTGCTTCCAGGGTGTTGGTTGTTCGAAGCTCAGGATGGTCCGGGGCATGTTGTAACTGCAATGTCTGGATCAGCCACTCGACATCGGTCAGCCCCCCACGGCCAAGCTTCAGGTGGCGTACCGGATCGGCACCCCGCGGTAATCGCTCAGCTTCGACACGGGCTTTCATCCGACGAATGGCTTGGATTTGTGACGAGGTCAAACCGTGCTGGTATCGCACGGTATCGGCCCACTCCACAAAGGCGTGTTGCAAGTATCGGGGACCAGCAATAGCGCGCGCTTTCAGAAGAGCTTGCACCTCCCAGGTATCAGCCCACTGCTCATAGTAGGCCTTGTAGGAATCGAGGGAGCGTACCAGCGGTCCGCGGCGTCCCTCCGGCCGGAGGTCCGCATCGATTTCTAACACTGGTTCCAATACGATCGGGGGCCGCGTGGGCATTTTCATAAAACTGATCAGCGCCTTGGCGACTTCCACCGCAAAGCGTGTGGCCTCATCGGAGGTTATTCCTTCGGCCGGATCATGAACGAACATCGCGTCGAGGTCGGACCCGTAGCCGGCTTCATAGCCGCCCTGCCGGCCCATGGCGATGACCGCCACTTTTGCCGGGGCTACGTCGGTGCCCCATTTTTGGCGGACGTGTTCATGCACGACGTCTAACAGCGCTTCCACCGCGGCCTGATCCGCTGCGGCCAGTGCCATTGAGACCTGATGCTGGTCTACGAGCTTGCACGCATCGGCCAGACTGATCCGCAAAATTTCACGCCGACGTACCAGGCGAATGTACCGGGCGGCATCGGGCAGATGCGGGTGGCGCCGCAGCAGAGCCGCCAGTTCAGTCTGGATCGTCTCGAGGTTCAGGGGCATCAAATCCTGATCTCGGTCCATCCAGGCTGCTGCTTGCGGAGTGTGTTCGAGCATATCGGCGATATACCGTGACGAGGACAGTACATGTGCCAGCCGCTCCCCCGCAGCAGAAGAATCCCGGAGCATATGCAAATACCAATGAGACCCGCCCACCGATTCACTGAGCTTGCGGAATCCTAGCAAGCCCCCATCGGGGTCGGGCCCCGAAGCTAACCATCCGAGCATGGCCGGCAAGATCTGACGCTGCAGTTTCGCCTGCCTCGAGACCCCTGAGGTCAGAACCTCGATGTGGCGTACGGCTCCTTGGGGGTCGCGATATCCCAGGGCGGCTAACCGAGCCGTTGCCGCTTCAGGGGTTAACCGCGCATCGTCGGTGGAGAGGGCTGCGGTCGATGGTAGCAGCGGGCGATAGAAAATCTGTTCAAAGAGTGTCCGGTTTGAGCGTACGGTTGCCTTCCAGGCTTTGACGAGTTGTTCGGCATCTTTGGGCCAGTCTTGCTGCATCGACCGAATCGCGCGAGCCAGGGTGCGCAGCTCATCTTCATCTGCGGGCATCATGTGCGTACGCCGCATCTGCACCAGCTGTATTCGATGCTCAAGTAACCGGAGGAACCGGTAGTTATTGGTCATAACTTGGGCATCGCTGGGACCGATATAGCTGCCGGCTTGGAGCGCTTCGAGGGCGTCTTCGGTGGCTCGGACTCTAAGGTCCGGATCAGTTTTACCGTGGACAAGTTGGAGCAGCTGGGCCGGAAATTCGACGTCGCGTAACCCACCCGGACCAAGCTTAATTTCTCGTTGACGCTGCTCGTGACTGATGTGGTCGATCACCCGGTTTCGCATGCGTTGGACCTGTCGAACAAAACCCTCTCGAGTCGACGCTTGCCAGACCATCGGGCTGAGGGCATCTAAGTAGCGTTGCCCCAAGTTCAGATCCCCTGCCACTGGGCGAGCTTTGAGCAGCGCTTGGAATTCCCAGGTGTGAGCCCATCGCTGGTAGTACTCCAGGTGCGATGCCACGGTGCGAGATAGCACCCCGTCTTGGCCTTCGGGTCGCAGGTTCGTGTCGACTTCCCACAGTGCCGGCTCGCGTGCCGGTTGGTTAATGACGGTGGAAATACCCGCAGCGAGGTCCCCGGCGATATCGGCTGCGGCCTCGCGGCTCAGTGCTGAGTCTTCGACCAGATCGTGCGCGAAGATGACATCGACATCGGAAAAATAGTTCAGCTCGCGGGCTCCGCACTTGCCCATCGCCATGACGACCAGTTGCACATCGTGAGTAGCTTCGTACCGCTGTTGCGTTTCCGCGCGCGAAACCGCCAGGGCGGCTTCCAGTGTGGCGGTGGCTAGATCAGACAGCCAGACGGACACGATGGGTTGCAGTGCGACGGGGTCGGCTGCAATGAGATCTTGGACCGTGATGGCCACCAGTTGTCTGCGATATTGTGTGCGCAGCGCGATTGAGGCGTCTTTGCCTGTCAAGGTGGCCACCGGCACGTCGGCTTTTGCATCGGCCTCCACGGCTTGCAACATGATGGCGCGTAGTTGATCCGCCGCGTCGCGAAGGTTGCCGTCTGGATCGGTTAGTCCGCCACACGCCGGGGCGGTGGTGGCATCTGGTTGTCGGAAGATATCGAGGTGTTCGGGGCGGCGAATCAAGAACTCGCCCAGCGCCTCGGAGGCACCCAGGAGCCGCAGCAACGGCCGAGCCGCGCCGTCTTGCACCAACCGGGTAACGCTGGGATCACGCTCGATCAGTCGGATGAGTAATAGCAGTGCCATATCCGGATCGGGGGCGACGGCAAGTTGGTTTAATAAAGATTCGGCGTCCAGCTCTGCTAGTTCTGCAGAATCTAACAGTGATTCTGCGCGTGGTAAATCACGCAGACCAGCGGACACGAGTCGCAACTGGCTGACTGCTTGACTCATACGGCATCCATGTAGCGACGGATTTCAAAGGGTGACACGTTGACCCGGTACTCGTCCCATTCGGCACGTTTAGTCCGCAAAAACGATTGGAATACCGTTTCCCCGAGCACGTCGGCGACGAATTCGGATTCTTCTATGACCCCGATGGCATCGTGCAGGGTCGTCGGCAGTGACCCGTGGCCCATCAGGATACGCTCGCGAGTGGTCAGCATGGTGATGTCATCATCGGCGGGTTCAGGGAGCTCGTATTCTTCTTCGATGCCTTTTAGACCCGCTGAGATCAGCAGTGCGTAGGCCAGATATGGATTGGCCGCCGCGTCAATACCACGGTATTCCACGCGAGCAGACCCGGCCTTATTGGGTTTATGTAATGGAATCCGGACCAGGGCGGACCGATTGTTATGACCCCACGAAACGTAGGAGGGTGCCTCTTTGCCGCCCCATAACCGCTTATACGAGTTCACAAACTGGTGCGTCACCGCCGTGATCTCCGCCGAATGATGCAGCATGCCGGCGATAAATCGTCGCGCCGTAGTAGATAACTGGTACTCGGCGCCGGGTTCGTGGAATGCATTCGAGTCGGATTCAAAGAGTGAAAAGTGCGTATGTAGCGCGGATCCTGGTTGGGCGCCAAGGGGTTTCGGCATGAACGTGGCGTGCAGATTCTGTAAGGTTGCGACTTCTTTGATCACGGTGCGCGCCGTCATAATGTTGTCGGCGGTGGTCAACGCGTCGGCGACCCGCAGATCAATTTCATTTTGCCCCGAACCGGCTTCGTGGTGAGAAAACTCCACGGAGATGCCCACGGCCTCGAGCATGGACACGGCTTCACGCCGGAAATCTTGGGCCACCCCACCGGGCACATGGTCGAAATAGCCGGCTTGATCGACCGGAATGGGGGCGCCTTGGTCATCCCGGACGCCAGCTTGGAAGAGATAAAACTCTATTTCTGGGTGAAGATAGCAGCTGAACCCCATATCAGCGGCGTGATCCAGCGTGCGACGCAGCACATGGCGTGGATCGGCCATCGAGGGTTCGCCATCGGGCATCTTCACGTCGCAAAACATTCGAGAAGTCTGTTCCTCATCACCACGCCACGGCAGGATTTGGAAGGTGGTGGGATCGGGCTGCAGCAGCATATCGGATTCGAAGATCCGGGTGAATCCATCAACTGATGAACCGTCGAATCCTAGCCCTTCGGAAAAGGCATATTCGACTTCCGCCGGTGCCAACGCGACAGACTTCAGCGCACCGACCACATCCGTGAACCAGAGGCGGATGAACCGAACGTCACGGTCTTCCAGAGTGCGTAACACGTATTCTTGCTGGCGATCCATGGTGGAGTCACTTCCTGACAAATTCTCGAGGTCACCTACCACAATAGCAATGTGACGTTAGACTATGGGGCATGGTTGATTCCCCGTATTCCGTTTTGAAAAAGACCCCTGCCCGCTACCGAACCGTCCATTTCCAGCAAATCAAAGATGCCGGCGGAAAATTTGCGATGCTCACCTGCTATGACGCACTCACCGCCGCGATCTTCGATGACGCCGGTATCGAGACCCTGTTGATAGGTGACTCACTGGGCAATGTTGTGCAAGGTCAATCCTCGACCTTGGGGGTGACCATGGAGGACATGATCACCTTTTCGAAAGCGGTCGTTGCCGGCACCGACCGGGCCTTTGTGGTAGCAGATTTACCATTTGGCTCCTACGAGGAGTCCGTGGCGCAAGCCGTCGCTTCAGGCATTCGACTGGTCAAAGAAACCGGAATCTCGGCGATCAAAATGGAAGGCGGCGTGGAATACGCCCCGCATATTCAAGCACTCACGGCAGCCGGAGTTGCAGTTATTGCCCACACCGGGTTTACCCCGCAATCGGAACACGTGTTAGGCGGGTTCCGGGTGCAAGGTCGTGAAGAGGACGCAACGCAGCGCATGGTCCAGGAAGCACAAGTGCTCCAAGATGCCGGTGCGACCATGTTGTTGATGGAGATGGTGCCAGCCAACGTTGCGGCGGCCGTTGATGAGGCGCTGACCATCCCCACGATTGGCATTGGTGCCGGCAATGGCACGACCGGACAAGTTTTAGTCTGGCAGGATGCCTTTGGGTTAAACCGGGGCCGCGTCCCGTCGTTTGTTAAACGCTTCGCCGAGGTCGGCGACGTATTATCGGATGCTACTAAACAGTTTCGCGAAGAAGTCCTGAAGACCGAGTTCCCGGATGACGAACACAGTTTCTAACGCGGCCTACCAGTCGTCTTCGGCTTCGTCTTCCTCGTCCCAGGCGCGGTTGCGTTTCTCGTAGGTGGCCAGGGCGTTTGCGGCTTCGTCTCGGGTTGCGAACGGTCCGATGCGGTCCGTCGAAAACGATTGCGGGCCGTCTTCGACTTCGCCGGTTTTTACGTTGTACCAGTAGCGTTTTTCTTGAGTCATACTTCTTTCATACCAGACCAACACACCGGCCAGATAGACTGAGGCTATGACTTTTACACCACAGAACCTTGAGTCCCGTGAATTGGTGGTGCCTGGGTCACCTGCATCCCATAACCAACCGGTTGACTCGCCGCCGCGTCCTGGACCTGGGTCGCGGGCTCCCAAGGGCCGGTTGACGCCGGGGTATGTTGCACCACAACTGCCAGTCCCAGCTCATATTGAACGCCCCGATTATGTCGGGAAGAAGGACGCCATCGAAGGGCTGCACGGTGACGTTTACGATGCCGAAGGTCTTGCCAAAATTCGTGCCGCAGGACGTCTGGCCGCCCGAGCAATGGACGTGGTCGAGCGATACATTCGCCCGGGTGTGACTACCGCTGAGTTAGATCGTGTGGGCCATGAATTTATCATTTCGCATGATGCGTGGCCTTCGACCCTGGGCTATAAGGAATTTCCGAAGTCGATGACTACTTCACTCAACGAGGTGATTTGTCACGGTATTCCTGACGACACCGTGCTCGAAGATGGTGACATCATCAACATTGATATCACGGTGTATAAAGATGGTCACCACGGCGATCACAACAAGACGTTTCTGGTGGGTGAGGTTGACGAAGAGTCACGCCTCTTAGTCGAGCGGACTGAGAAAGCGCTGGAGCGGGCGATCAAGGCGGTCAAACCCGGCAGGGAAATTAACATTATCGGCCGGGTGATCGAAACCTATGCCAAGCGATTCGGCTATGGCGTGGTCGAGGATTTTGTGGGCCACGGCGTCGGTAAGGAGTTCCATTCAGGCCTCATTGTGCCGCACTACGATACCGCTCCACGGCATAACGAGGTCATGGTGCCGGGGATGGTCTTTACCATCGAACCGATGCTCACCTTAGGAAGTATCGCCTGGGAGCTGTGGGATGACGGTTGGACGGTCACCACGAAAGATAAGCAACGCAGCGCGCAATTCGAACACACCATTGCGGTCACGGATGACGGCGCTGAAATTCTCACGGTGGCTGACTAGCGAAGTTTCAGGGAATCCGGGGTGGGCTGGCTTCCCCTTCCAGCCCACCCCGGAAATCGTTAACGGGTAAATAGCTTCGCTTGCAACGGCTCTTGTACGTCCGGTCGCTCCCGCAATTCATGTATAGCTTTTTCAAAGTCATCGAGATTGTCAAAATCTTGATAGACCGAGGCAAACCGCAGATAGGCGACCTGGTCGAGTCGCCGTAACGGACCTAGGATAGCCAATCCTACCTCGTGTGCATCCACTTCGGCATGTCCGGTCGCCCGGATTTTTTCTTCGACCTCTTGGGCGAGTTTGGCTAGATCGTCATTATCTACCGGACGACCCTGGCAGGCCTTCCGGACACCGTTGACGACCTTGGCGCGGTCAAATGGTTCGGCCACACCGGAGCGTTTGATGACGCTCAGGGAGGTGGTTTCCATCGTGGTGAAACGTTTGTCGCAGGAGCGACATTCTCGTCGACGACGGATCGCCGAGCCGTCATCTAATGATCGAGAATCCACGACGCGTGATTCTTCATGGCGACAGAACGGACAATGCATGGGGGAAGAAACCTCTCTATAGGATAGGTCTAAGCACATCTTAGCCCTACATATAGTTATGGTTCAACCCCTTAGGCTACTATATGTAGTGGTTGGGGGCTTGCAGGCTCTGATTTCGAAGGCTACGGTCGGCGCTCACTCGAGACATGATGGTCCCAAAAGGACCTTCAAATCCCCAAACAGCGCAGGGTTGGGATTGACTTTATACTGCGGACCGACCCGCATTATTTCCATCGTGAGGTTACCGACCAGCTTGATATTCACATCGGTCGTGCCCGAGTGACTGCGCAGCACTTCACCGAGTTGTTTGATCAAAGGTTCCGTGGCTTTATACGACGGGATCGTCAGGTTAAGGGGGCCACCAGCTGCCATATCCGTGGTATCTAAAATGGTCAATTCTTGGGCTGAGATCACCACCGAGCCGTCATCGCGGCGTTGGACTCGCCCCTTGATAGAGACCACGAGGTCTTCAGCGATGACCGTGGAGATTGGTTCATATACCCGACCGAAAAACATCACGTCAATGGAGCCAGCAAGGTCTTCGACTTCTGCTCGAGCATATGGGTTGCCAGAGGTCTTTGCCACGCGACGTTCCAGGGTGGTGATCAATCCGGAGATCGTCACGAATGAGCCATCGGCTGGCCCTTCATCGTCAACGACCTGACTCACGGTGTGATCCGCGTGCTGATCCAAGAGCTGTTCCAAGCCCTGCAGCGGGTGATCAGAGACATACAGCCCAATCATCTCGCGCTCAAAGGCAAGCTTCGTTTTCTTATCCCATTCGGGCAAATCAGGCACCGTGATCCCAAATCCGGTGTCGACGCCAGAGGTCTCTTGGTCATCGAGTAAGGAGAAGAAGTCGAACTGGTTGTTTGCCTCCTGACGTTTTTGCACCATCGAGGCGTCAACGGCTTCTTCGTGCACCGCCAAAAGGGCACGGCGAGAGTAGTTCAGTGAGTCGAACCCGCCAGCTTTAATGATGGATTCAATAGTGCGCTTATTGCATACTTCTTGCGGGACCTTTTTGAAGAAGTCTTGGAATGACGTGAAGGCACCTTGTTCTTCACGGGCCTTGACCATGCCTGAGACCACGTGGGCGCCCACGTTACGAACCGCACCCATCCCGAAGCGAATATCTTCGCCAACCGGGGTGAAGTTTTGGGCTGACTCGTTGACATCGGGTGGCAGGACATTGATGTTCATGCGACGGCATTCGTTGAGATACACCGCCAGCTTGTCCTTATCGTGTGACACTGAGGTCAGTAATGCTGCCATATACTCTGCCGGGTAGTGCGCCTTCAGATAGGCCGTCCAGTAGGACACCAACCCGTAGGCGGCCGAGTGCGCTTTGTTGAAGGCGTAGTCAGAGAACGGTAGCAGAATGTTCCACAGCGCGGTAATGGCTTCTTGAGAGTAGCCATTATCCAGCATTCCTTGCTGGAAGCTGGCGTACTGCTTGTCCAGTTCTTCTTTCTTCTTCTTACCCATCGCACGCCGCAGGATGTCGGCTTGGCCCAGCGAATAGCCGGCAACCTTCTGGGCGATGGACATGACCTGTTCCTGGTACACGATCAGACCGTGGGTCACACCCAGAATTTCTTCCAGCGGTTCTTCGAGTTCTGGGTGAATCGGGGTGACCTCTTGGAGGCCGTTCTTCCGCAGCGCATAGTTATTATGCGAGTTTGCCCCCATCGGACCCGGCCGATACAGTGCCAGCGTCGCCGAAATATCTTCGAAGTTATCCGGGCGCATCAGCTTGAGTAATGCCCGCATGGGGCCGCCGTCGAGCTGGAAGACACCGAGGGTGTCGCCGCGAGCCAACAGCTCATAGGAATCCGGGTCATCAAGTTCTAGGGTTTCAAGATCCAGCGTGAAGTTTCGGTTGAGTTGGATATTTTCGACCGCATCCGAGATGACGGTGAGGTTGCGTAGCCCCAGAAAGTCCATCTTGATCAGACCCAGCGCTTCGGCGGTCGGATAATCGAACTGGGTGATCACCTGGCGGTCGACCAGTCGGCGCATCAATGGAATGATATCGATGATGGGGTCCGAGGACATGATCACACCGGCCGCGTGCACGCCCCACTGCCGGATGAGCCCTTCCAGGCCTTTGGCGGTGTCAAAGACCTCTTGGGTCTCGGGATCTGTCTGAAGCATCTCCCGGAAATCGCCGGCTTCGGAATAGCGTGGCGCTTCCGGGTCTTCGATGTCGGCCAATGGGATGTCCTTGGCCATAACCTGCGGTGGTAGTGCTTTGGTCAGCTGCTCCCCCATCGAAAACGGTTTGCCCAGGACACGTGCCGCGTCCTTGAGGGCCTGTTTCGTCTTAATGGTCCCGTAGGTGACGATCATCGCCACACGTTCGTCACCGTATTTTTCGGTCACGTATTCGATGACTT
>CALBOC010000152.1 GCA_937896705.1 uncultured Micrococcaceae bacterium
GCCGCCTCTACAGAGTGTTCTGCAAACATTTCGGTAGCAGGATCATCTGACTGACGTTGAGCTTTCTCGCCGGCAAATAACGAGCCAAAGTCCATGACCTCGGTGTGTTGTGAGCTGCCGGTTCTAGGGACCGGGGAGGGCGCGGCTTCCTCATTGGGGAGAATCTCTACGGCGGGTTTCTTATCGTCAATGACAGCGGAGGCGTAGGCTTCGTCACCGACCAGCGACCCATCGTCGCTGTCTTGCTCGTGACGGCGTTTGTTACCGAACAGGCGGGCGAAAAAGCCGGGACGTTTGGTCGAGGCGCGATCAGACCGCTCGTGCTCGTACAGATAGGACTGGTCATGATCGGAATGCGTGCGCTGTTCGAGATCCAGTCGGGTCGAACCTGAATGGTCACCCTCCATGTCCTGTCCGGTGAGCCACCGATAGGCCCCCACAATACGGGCTGGAATTTGACCCACGGGGGTTGCGGTGATGACCAGCAGGGCAAAAAAGGCCATCAGAATCATCAGCACCCATACGGGGATGGGGGTGATTAGCGCGGCCAGTGGGTCCACGACTAAGTACCCCAGTACTCCCCCGGAGGTCAGTTTGTCCTCCATGGCAGCACCCATGGAAGGGTTGTCGAATACTAGCTGACTGATACCAGCTCCCGCGATGGTGGCGAAGAGGAGTCCAAAGAAGATTCTTCCGTTGGCACGGTGTGCTTGGGGAAAGCGGAAAAATCGTACGGCAATGATCCCCAGCACGAGCGGCAAGAGGATGGAAAACCATCCGAAGGTCCCCGCCACGATGTGGAACACGAATGAACTGACGATGGGGGCGGTTGCTGGCGCCCACCAGAACGTCCAGGCCAAGACCAGTGCAATCAGGAGAACGAAGAAACCGGTGCCATCTCGACGCTGTTCCACCGGGATGGTGACATCCGGGCCCATTTTGCGGACCGCGCCACCAAACGGGGTCGCGACCGCAGCCCAAGAACGTGTGACCGCCCGGACCACCCAGGGCTGGGTGGTCTCGGTTACGTTGTAAGGGGTTTCTTCCGTTGTCGCAGAGGTCTTCTTCGATTTTGAAGTGGACTTCTTCTTCGACGAACGGGCAGGGGAAGTTCGTGTCGCCATATCCCCTAGGCTACCGCTTTTGAGTAATTAAGGTCGGATTCGAGCGGCGGCGGCGCAAAATTCTTACGCTTCAACGATGATCGGCACAATCATTGAGCGGCGACGCAGTTTCCGTGCCACCCAGGAGCCCAACGTGCGACGCATCATTTGTTGCAGCTGGTGTTTGCTGTGATTCTTCTCGGAGGCGGCGGCATCTTCGAGCGCTTTGACGAGTTTGGGTTTGATGGAATCAAAGACCCCTTCGTCCTCGGCAACTCCGCGAGAGTGGATTTCCGGTCCGGAAATGAGCGCACGCGTGTCACGATCGACGACGGCGATGACCGTGATGAACCCTTCTTCACCCAATACTTGGCGGTCTTTCAGATCATCTTCGGTGACTTCTCCGATCGAACGACCATCCACGTAGACGTATTCGCAAGTAATTTGACCAACTTGCCGGGCCACCCCGTCGACCAGATCAATGACCCCGCCGTCATTGGTGATGATGACATTCTCTGCTGGTACACCAGTTGCTTCGGCGAGGCGTCCGTTGGCGATCAAGTGGCGCATTTCGCCGTGAATCGGTAACACGTTTTTTGGTTTGACGATGTTGTAGCAGTAGAGCAGTTCACCCTCCGAGGCGTGACCCGACACGTGTACGTGGGCGTTGCCTTTGTGAATTACCTGCGCACCCATAGACATCAGCCCGTTGATCACCCGGGTGACAGCATTTTCATTGCCGGGAATCATGGAAGATGCCAAGATCACCAGGTCGTCTTCTTGGATCGTGATCTGGCGGTGCTCATCATTGGCCATCCGAGACAGCGCTGCCATCGGCTCACCCTGGGACCCGGTGGACATCAGGACCACTTCGTGATCGGCATAATCATTGACGTGTTTGAGGTCGATGACCGTTTTAGCGGGAATGTCTAAGTAGCCTAGATCAGCGGCGATGCCCATGTTGTTGACCATGGACCGTCCAACGAATGCGACCTTCCGACCGTGTTTTACGGCCGCATCCAGGACTTGTTGGACGCGGTGAATATGCGATGCAAACGACGCCACAATGACCCGACGTTGTGCCTTGCCGAGATAGTTTTCAATGACCGGCCCAATATCCTTTTCGGTGGGTGTGAAACCGGGGACCTCAGAGTTCGTCGAGTCGGTCATAAACAGATCGACACCCTCTTCACCGAGTCGCGCGAAGGCGCGCAAGTCTGTAATGCGCCCGTCGAGGGGTAGCTGGTCCATTTTGAAGTCTCCGGTGTGCAAAATGGTGCCGGCTTCGGTACGGATAGCGATGGCCAGCGAATCCGGAATTGAGTGATTGACGGCGATAAATTCCAGATCGAAAGGCCCCAGCTGTTCGCGACCACCGTCTTGAGCTTCCAGGGTGAGCGGTTTGATCCGGTGCTGCTGGAGTTTCGATTCGACTAGGGCCAGGGTCAGCTGTGATCCGATGAGTGGGATGTCGGGATTCAACCGCAGCAAATATGGCACTGCCCCGATATGATCCTCGTGGCCGTGCGTCAGTACAATGGCGACAACGTCGTCCAGACGGTCTTTGATGTAGTCAAAGTCCGGCAGGATCAAATCGATGCCGGGTTGAACTTCTTCTGGGAACAGGACACCGGCATCGACGATCAGAAGCTTGCCGTTGAGCTCAAAGACCGTCATGTTTCGACCGATATCACCCAGCCCGCCGAGCGGCACAATGCGGCAGGTGCCGTTGCGGAGTTTAGGTGGATGGGAGATAACTTGGGTTTCGGTCATGGTCGAGTGGTTCCTCCGATGAAGTTGAAAAGTTGCGATACTGGGCGGTTTAGAGCGTGATGCCGCCTTCGGCGAGGTCAGTTTTAATGGCTGCGGCTTCGTCCTCGGTGACGCCAACTAATGGAAGGCGCACCCGAGCCGACGGGATAATACCCTGCCACGTGAGGACCGTCTTCGCTGCCACGGCTCCCTGAACGTGGCTCATCACGGCACGCTGGATTGGGTCGAGCTCGAAGTGTTTTTGCCGTGCGGTAGCAAAGTCGCCGGCATTGGCGGCATCGACCAGCTCACGGTAGGCTCGCGGCGCGACATGGCCGGTCACAGAGACCACGCCCACGGCACCGGCTGCCATCAGCGGCAGCGTTAACCCGTCGTCACCCGAGTAGACGGTCAGATCAGTGTTGGCTAATACTAAGGTTGTGGACTGGTAGTCCGATTTGGCATCTTTGAGCGCCACAATATTTTGGTGTTTGGATAGTGCGATGAGTGTGTCTGGCGCAATCGGCATCACGGCCCGGCCTGGGATGTCATAGAGCATAACGGGCAGGTCCGTGGCGGATGCGATGTGTTCAAAATGCGCTTGAATTCCTGCTTGGTTCGGCTTGTTGTAATAGGGCGTGACCAGCAATAAGCCATCAACCCCAGCGGCTTGGGCACGCTGCGATAAATGAGCCGAGTGGGCGGTGTCATTCATCCCGGTGCCAGCCACCACTTTAGCTCGGCCGCCGACTGCTTCGACGACGGCTTCAAACACCTTGATGTTTTCCTCATCGGTCAAGGTGGAGGTTTCACCGGTGGTGCCGGTGACGACTAATCCGTCGGCTCCGTTGGAGACCAGGTGTTCCGCCAACGACTGGGTCGCTTCAAGGTCCAGTTCGCCTTCATGGGTGAAGGGTGTAACCATGGCCGGGACCATGGTGCCAAAAATCGGTTCGGTCATGGATGCTTCACCATTAGGTGTTGTTCGGGATGTCTGACTCATAGGTTCAAGCCTACCTGTGACAATGGAAGAAAACAGTATAGGTCGTCCCTAGATGACTTATGTTGATGGACTTCCACTAGAAAGTTGTCGTATGCCGAGTCTAGGTAGCTCCGGTCGCATTGTTGGATTGGATACTGCCCGGGGAGTGGCTATCTTCGGGATGGTTGCCACCCACATTTACCCCCTGTTGATCGGCTCCGATGCAGGGGTCGTTACACCGACTTGGGTCGGTATGACGTTCACCGGGGTGTCTTCTGCACTATTTGTGGTCTTGGCAGGCGTGGGGTTGAGTCTGTTGACGCGCAAGACGACGCACCCCGGGCGGTCGCGGGCGCAACTGTCGATGCGTGCGCTCATCTTGATCTTTATCGGGTTGCTCTTGGGGCATGCGGGGTCGAATGTAGCAATCATTTTGGTGCATTACGGCGTGCTGTTTCTTATGGCCATGTGGTTTATTACGCTGTCTCGCAGGGCACTCACCATCACCGCCATCAGTTGGATCACGATCGCACCCTGGGTGCACGGGTTATTCACCCGATTTATGCATGTTCAAGCGGGTGGGACCACTGCGTATGTGGAGCAATGGCGGTTGTGGAACTCGCCCACCCTGGCCGACGTGCTCACACAGCCGGTGTTGACGCTGTGGGATGTGCTCTTCACGGGCTATTATCCGGTGATTTCATTCATGGGCTACATCCTGGTGGGCATGGCCATCGGTCGAGCACATCTCAGACGCTTCACTACCGCGGCGGGGTTGTTGATCACCGGAGCAATCATCTATGTGGTCTCCCGCGGACTGGGCGCATGGTTTTTGACCAGTGAGGCGTTTGCGTATCGCGTTGCTCATGCGACCGGCCAGGATGTCGCCGACCTTGACGCACTGGCGGCCACCGGGGCTCAGATCGATACGAATTTGGTTATGGGTGCCCCGCAGTGGTTCGGGCTAGCGGTCCCGCACTCGGGTGCTCCGTTAGATATCTACTCCACCGCGGGCGCAGCCATGGCCGCAATCGGGGTGTTCCTGCTGCTCACGCGCAGCTCGGTGGTGCAAGTGGTGTTGCTGCCGATTACCGCCACGGGCATGATCGCGTTGACTGCGTATACGGCCCATGTGATCTTAACCGGCTTATGGCCTCGGACTTGGCCAGCGATGGTGGTGGTCGGTGACCCTGTATGGGAGACCATCTGGTGGATGCTGATCGTGCACTGGGTGCTGGTAGCTGTCCTGGGGATGGTCGTGTATGTACTCAAGGTGCGCGGGCCGCTGGAGTCCTTATTGCGTCATGCCTCCCGGGTGCCCGCCAAAGCTTAGCTCTGACGGTGCATCGTGATGGCGTCTCGGATCGCGGAGCGTGCCCGTTTGCGGTCGCCGGCCGCGTCGTAGGCCAGACCTAATCGATACCAGCTGCGCCAGTCATGAGGTGCGGCTTCGGTTTCGGCACGATAGATTTCGAACTCTTCGTCAGCGGCTGCACGGTCAATCCTGCCGCGCACTCGCGGGAGGTTATCTTCGGGCAGGAACCCTTCCGCTTCCAGGATCCGTGCGAGTTTCTCGGTGCTGGCCCCGAACCGCAGTTCGCGCACCAGTGCCCACATCCCGAAGAGCACGATCGCGATGACACTGATCCCGATCGCCCGGGCGATCCAGTCATCCGTGCTCAGAAAGGCGATGGCTGACCACACGGCAAGGACCGCAAAGAGCAGGGTCAAAGCGGTGAGCAGGCCCACGGCAATTTTTGTTTTCATCGTGCTAGTCCAAATCCAGGTATTCGTCGAGGCCGTAGGCCAGGCCGGGCCGAGAAGCGACGGTGCGCAGCCCCAACAACACACCAGGCATGTAGGAGGTGCGGTCAAAGGCGTCGTGGCGCAGCACTAATTGTTGTCCAGGCGTGCCCATCAGCACTTCCTGATGTGCTTCCAGTCCCGCCAACCGGACGGCGTGCACGTGGACGCCGTCCACTTGTGCCCCGCGCGCATGGTCGGGGTCGTGGGTCGTGGCATCTGGAGAGGCTCCGACACCGGCGTTTTCACGTGCCGTTGCGATCAGCTCGGCGGTCCGCACGGCGGTACCCGAGGGCGCATCAACCTTGTGGGGGTGATGCATTTCAATGATTTCCACCGAGTCGAAGTAGGGTGCGGCTTGTGCAGCGAAGCGGGTGGCTAGCACCGACCCAATCGAGAAGTTCGGGGCGATAAGCACCCCAACCTCGGGGTGCTTAGCCAGCTGCGAGACAAGGGTGGTGCGTTTATCTTCGGTCCAGCCGGAGGTGCCCACCACGGTGTGCAGGCCGTTATCGACGGCAAATCCCACAACCTGAGGGGAAATATCCGGCACGCTGAGATCGAGAACGTGCGTCGCCTGAGCTTCGGTGATGTCTTCCAAGGCATTTTGGGATGACAGTGTCGCGACGAGGTCCATATCCTCGGCGTTGTTGATGGCGTCGATGGCGTAGCGACCCATTTTGCCGGTGGCTCCGACCAGGGCGACGCGGATGGGTTGTGGTGTGGTAGCTGATGACATGTGTTCTACTTTAGTCCGAAGGTGGGGTTGACATGAAAATGCCGGGCTGAACGCGATGTTCAGCCCGGCATTTTACGGTTTAGCGGGTGTTAGTCGTCTTGACCGTCTTGGTCATTTTGGCCGTCTTCAATGACGGGGACCAGCGACAATTTGCCGCGATCATCGACCTTGGCGATTTCGACCTGAATCTTGGACCCAACCGCGACGACGTCGTCGACTTCGTCGACGCGTTTGCCGTCGTTGAGTTTCCGCAGTTCAGAAATGTGCAGCAGCCCGTCTTTGCCCGGGGTCAACGAGATGAAAGCACCGAAGCTGGTGGTCTTGACCACGGTGCCCAGGTAGCGTTCACCGACTTCTGGGACCTGCGGGTTGGCGATGGCGTTGATGGTATCGCGTGCTTCTTCAGCTGCCTTACCCTCGGTGGAACCGATCAGCACGGTGCCATCGTCTTCGATGCTGATGTCTGCGCCAGTATCTTCTTGGATCTGGTTGATCATCTTGCCCTTGGGCCCAATGACCTCACCGATCTTATCGACAGGAATCTTGACCGACAGGATGCGTGGAGCGGTCTCGCTCATCGCATCGGCTTCATCGATGACCGATTCCATGACCGACAGGATGTGCAGGCGGGCTTCACGAGCCTGCGTGAGTGCAGCAGACAGGACATCAGCTGGGAGCCCGTCGAGCTTGGTATCGAGCTGGATGGCGGTGATGAAGTCCTTGGTGCCGGCGACTTTGAAGTCCATGTCACCCATCGCATCTTCCGCACCCAGGATGTCGGTCAGCGCAGCGTAACGGGTTTCGTTATTGACGGTGTCTGAAACCAGGCCCATCGCGATTCCAGCAACTGAAGCGCGCAATGGGACACCGGCATTGTACAGCGACAGTGTCGAGGCACACACCGAACCCATCGAGGTGGAACCGTTGGATCCCAGTGCTTCAGAGACCTGACGGATGGCATATGGGAACTCTTCACGTGACGGCAGAACCGGGGCGATGGCACGTTCTGCCAGTGCGCCGTGTCCGATTTCGCGACGTTTTGGTGAGCCAACGCGACCGGTCTCCCCGACCGAATACGGCGGGAAGTTGTAGTGGTGCATGTAGCGCTTGGATGTTTCTGGACTCAGGGAATCCAGGCTTTGTTCCATCCGGAGCATGTTTAGTGTCGTGACACCCATGATCTGGGTTTCGCCACGTTCAAAGATTGCTGAACCGTGAACCCGTGGCAGCACTTCTACTTCAGCGGTCAGCTGGCGAATATCCGTCAGACCGCGGCCATCGATACGCACCTGGTCGGTGAGGATCCGTTTGCGCACGATGTGTTTGGTGACGGCCCCGTAGGCTTTGACGATTTCGCCCTGGCGTTCTTCGAAGGGTTTGCCTTCGCCGGCCAGCGCTTCGATGACTTCTTGGTGATATTCATCCGAAGCCGTTTCGCGAGCCTGTTTGTCACCGATCGAATAAATCTCGGTCAAACGCTCGGCAGCGAATTCCTCAACAGCGTCGAAGGCATCCTGCTCGTAGGGACGAAACAGTGGAATTTCCACCGGAGCTTTGCGGGCCCGCTCGGCCAGATCTGCTTGCGCTTCACACAGCACACGGATGAAGGGTTTCGCAGCGTCAAGTCCTGCGGCAACGACTTCTTCAGTCGGTGCGGCCACGTTCTTGTCGTGGATCAGGGTCCACGCTTCATCGGTGGCTTCTGCTTCGACCATCATCACGGCGATGTCATCATCGGCGATACGTCCGGCCACGACCATGTTGAACACGGCGTTTTCGAGCTGGGAGTACTTCGGGAACGCAACCCACTGGGTGCCGCCTTGCTCATCGGCGACGAGTGCCATGCGCACCGCACCGATTGGGCCGGCGAACTCCATGCCGGTCAGGGTCGTGGACATCGACGCGGCGTTGATGGCGACGCTGTCGTACATTTCGTCCGGTCCCATCGAGGTGACGGTCACAACGACTTGTACTTCGTTGCGAATACCATCAGCAAATGATGGACGCAGTGGCCGGTCAATGAGACGGGCGGTCAGGATGGCATCCGTGGGCGGACGACCTTCACGACGGAAAAACGAGCCGGGGATCTTACCTGCGGCGTATTGACGTTCTTCAACGTCAACGGTCAACGGGAAGAAGTCGAACCCTTCACGCGGGCTCTTGCCCACCGTGGTGGTGGTGAGCATGGAGGTGTCTTCGTCCAGCATGACGAAGGCGGAGCCGGTGGCTTGTTTGGCCAGGCGGCCGGTTTCGAATCGGACGGTACGGGTACCGTATGCGCCGTTATCAATGACGGCTTCTGCAAATTGAATTTCTGGACCTTCCATAGGTCTCCTTTC
>CALBOC010000153.1 GCA_937896705.1 uncultured Micrococcaceae bacterium
TGGCTGGGCTGGGTGCTGTCGTGGCGTGTCAGATCCTTCTTGGTCTCCGAACCGGCCGGGTAGTCCGCGAGCCACGGCCTTACTCAAGGGGTCGGTAATTACTCGTGGACGGTGCCAGCGTAGGCACCCAACCGTCAGCGGCTAACTGCGAGGTGAAACCAAGTTTGAATTCGTATGCCCCGGGCTCAAAGGAATCGGCCAAAAATGCGACGTTCTCATCGCTCAGCGCCTGTCGGTAAATAATGTTTCCACAGTCGGTCGTCTCAATGGCGATGAGCCAGACCGTGGAGCTAAACCGATTACCCTTGGCGGCTTCAGCGTCAATAACCTGACAAGTAACCCACTGATCATCGGTCCAATCCAGTGCAATCAGACTCATGAGGATCGCCATCCAACCAAAAACAACGACGAGGAACCAGCCGAAGATTACTCTGCCGAGCTTAGATTTCGGCCAACTCAAGCGATATCGCGAACTCACCGCTGCGGTCCTTCCTCAAGTGCATTGTGCTCGGCGGGCAGGCGTCGGATGTCTTTGGCCAAGGCAGCGTGATCCAGCAGGGTCTTGCCTTCCGCCCGGCGCTGCGATACCGCGCCCAGTTTGAACTCATAGGGCCCCGGCTCAAAGGTTGCGGCCAGTCCCTCAACGTTCTCCTCGTTGGTGCCTATTTGGTAAACGATTGTCCCGCAATCTTCGGTGTAGACAGCCAAGTACCACGGTACCGAAGAATGATTATCACCGCGCTGGGGTTTGGCCCCCGCCACGTCGCAGCGCACCCAGGTCACGTCTTGGGCGTCACGTAGTCCGTCGGACAACAACCACGTGCCCGCCAGCGCCATAACGGTCAGGGAGGTCACCATCACGAGACCATCGCGGCGCGGAGACGTTTTGGCGTGCCGACCTGCCATGACCGGCTATTCCACGTCCTCGACAACCCAGGTGATACTGTCGAGGTCCCCCGGGCGGTAATCGACCCCGAGCTCCACGGGGTTATCGACTGCGGTATAGAAGCCCACGTTGCCGGTGGCGCACTCGCCGAGCGACAGCTCGCGTGCTTCAATCGGGTCCTCGATGTCATCCATTCCATGAGCTAACTGGGCGGGATCTCCGTGGAACATTCGGAAGTTCTCGGGATCTACTGAGTCGGCCTCTTCGGCTGCGCAGTATTCGACATTGACCTGGTAGTGGTGTCCGAACTCGGTCGGATATTCCGCCTCCTCACCTGGTTCGATCTCGGTCACGCTATTGACCGTGACCCGCGACCAGTTCGACAACGTCGCCGTCTCGCCGACCACGGTGTCCACCGAGCCGACATCGCGTTCGGGTTCTTCGGCTGGCTCGCCGGGCTCTAGTGAGGCGTGTTCGGGGGCCGGTTCCCCGACGCTCCGGAAATCGTCCAACCAGGACATGAACACCGCAAACCCGATGATGGCAAGCGGGATGACCACGACACCAAGCTTTGCCATTTGGGTAGTTCGGACGCGTTGTCGTGCTGGACCCGGCAGGGCCGCGTTGCGGGCGGTAATGCGCGGGACGCCGGCTGTGCGCTGCGCAATGAGCTCGCGTAGTTGCTGTTGCTTGCGATGGGTATCGAACACGATTTCGACGGTGCGATATTCTGCGTCAATCAATACCGCGCAGTCTTCGACGTCATCAATCACCAGGATCAGAGAGTTCAGATCCACGCGATCGTATTCGCTCGGCACACCTCGTGAACCCGAACGACGGCGCTCGAGGACGTCGGTGCCGACGATCACATGGTCGCGTCCCGCTTTGGCTTTGAACCGTTGGCCTTCGGGGGAGGGCAGTTCGTCGGCGACAGGCCCGTACCCCACAGGCGTGCGCGAGTGCGGGTCGGTGAAAAAGCGCATCGTGGCGCGTGCCCGGGAAAGCGCCTGTTGTGTTCCTTCGGGGGTGGCAGGGTCTTCTGCCAAGCCGTGGACTCGGTTGTCTAGGATGCGGGCCAGGGAACGGTTGTCCGTCTCCCCTCGTGCAGCCTCGGCGATACGGTGATCAGGGATCGGTTTGGAGACCAGCTGGGCCTGAATCTCCGAGCGCTGCTCCCCGTACAGAATGGTATCGGCGGTCATGTAGGTCACCAGCGTGTCGGGGCCGATCGGCAACAGCGAGACCGACAAGCCCAACTCCCGCCGGGTCACGTCCCGGATGTGTTGGCTCAGTTGCTGGGCCAATACACGCGCCGCGGCGGAGCCATCGGCCGAA
>CALBOC010000154.1 GCA_937896705.1 uncultured Micrococcaceae bacterium
CCTGGGCGTAAAAAATATGCCGCAAGACAAAATATGCGCCCGTCAGCAGCACATAGCCCAGCAGAAACGCGATCGGGAAGACCGCCCGGTGGCTGTAGGTATCGGCGATCGAATACGCCATGGTGGCGACCAAAAAGCCCAGAAAGGTCATGGGTCCGACCAGCGAGGTGGTCATGGCCATCAAGATGGAGACCGCGATGAGCACTTTGATGAGTTCATGGCGGTGATTGAGTCCCAGGTTCGTGGCCACCGCGGACCCCAGGGATAAGGTGTCGAGTCGGCGCGAGTTCAGCCACAGCCACACACCCACGATCGCCACGATGGGCACCGCATAGGGCAGGTATTCGGTGCTGGCATTGGAAATGTTACCCATCAACCGGGCAGTGAGGATATCGAATTCATTGGGGTCCAGCATCCGCTGCATGAAGGTGGTCAGTGAGGCCAGACCGGCGCCCATGACCACGCCTACTAACAGCATGGTGTGCACGTTGGTGAATTTTGAACCGAGTAACCAGGAGTAGAGCAGCGTTGCGAAGGCGACCATGACGATTACCTGGAAGAAGTACGAGACGATCCCGCGGGTCATTGCCGCTCCGGCGGCCCCAAAGATAAAGACCGCTCCGGTGTTGATGAGCCCGTAGAGCGCCTCAAATCCCAGGATCGATGGGGTGACGATCCGGTTGGCGGTGACCGTATGGAAGGCCACGGTGGCAAAGGAGTGGGCCAGGGCGACCACCGCGATCACCAGCACCGAGGTGACCCGTGATTCGGCAATCTTCCAAAACCCTTCGGTGCCCAATGGCATCGGGTTACCGTACACGATCGTGCCGATGGTCAAGGCGATCGCCGCGACGATCAGCACGATCAGCGATACCAACCAGCGGCGCCGGTGTTTGGCGTCGATGAAGTTCGACGTGGTGATGGCTTTGGTAGCAGTTGAATTAGCCACGGCGCCCCTTCCGTACGATGAGGTACACAAAGACGGTGGCACCCAGCACGCCCAGAATCATGGACACGGGAATTTCAAAGGGCATGATGAGCGTTCTGCCGATGATGTCGGTTAAGGTAATGACGACAATGCCGACCATGACCACCCAGGGCAGGTTGGAGCGTAAATTGTCGCCGCGGAACATGGACACAATATTGGGCACGACCAGCCCTAAGAAGGGCAATGATCCCACCACCACCGAGACCACACCGGTCGTGACGGCGACAATGGAAATACCGATGATCATCACGGCTCGGTAATTCAGGCCCACGGAGGTGGCGATTTCTTGTCCCAGACCGGCGACAGTGAACCGGTCGGCGATGAAATACACCAAGATGGTCATCGCTGCCACGATCCACAGCAGCTCGTAGCGTCCGCGGGTCACCCCGGTGAATGAGCCGGCGAACCAGATCCCAAGGTTTTGCAACATATCGGTTTGCAGTGCCACAAAGGTTGAAACGGCGCCAACCACGGCGCCGAGCATGAGTCCCACGATCGGGACGACCAGGGATGATTTCAGGGCCACGCGCTGCAAGAACGCGAAAAAGATAATGGTGCCGATCATCGCGAAGACGATCGCAACAATCATCCGCAGGAATAACGAGGGCTGCGGGATAAAAATATACGTGAGTATGAGTCCCAGGCCGGCCCACTCGATGGTGCCGGTGGTTGAAGGCTCCACGAAGCGGTTTTGGGTCATCAGCTGCATGATCAGCCCGACCACGGCCATGGAAGCACCAGAAAGAATCAGGGCAATAGTACGGGGGACGCGAGTAATGAAGAACATCTCGCGCCCGCCCTCGGAGGTCAGGTCATAAACCCCAATAAACAATGATGCTACGACCAGGCTGATGGTGACCATCAGCCCGATCAGCAGCGGCCAAGTGCGTGACCACACTCCGGGTGTTTTCGATACTCCCGCTGCAGTCGCGAGCCCACCGGGGTGGGTTTGGGAAAGTTTAGTCACGCAAAGCCTTTAGGTTATTCCGACCACATATCAGCCAGTTCATTGAGGACTACAGTGTAGTTCTGAATGTCCTCAGCGACGTAGAAGTCTGCTGGCATGTAGTAGATGTTATCGTTTTCAACCGCTGGTACATTCTGCAAGGCCTCAGATTCTTCGATCAGCTCTCGAGCGCCAGCAGAGGTGCCATCCCCAACGGCTGCGTCGCGGTCCATGACAATCAGAAATTCTGGGTTCGCTGAAGCGATCGCTTCAACGGAAATATCATCCCCCGTGTCGACGTTTGAGCCGTCATCTTCCAGCGCCGGGGTCATCTCTAAGATGTCATAGAGCGGACCAATAGCTCGACCGGTGGTTGGCGCCGAATAGTTAATGTCTCCACCGGAGGTGATCAGCCCGGATACTGAGACTTCTGGATCATAAGCTTCTTGGGCACGTTCTAATGCTTCGTCGAAGTCTGCAATCAGATCAGAGGCTTGGTCTTGTTCCCCAAAGACTTCACCTAACAGGTTGATCTGGTCGCGGAATTCTTGATCGATGGCACCTGATTCCGTATCGAGGTTGGTGTCAACGATCGGGGTGCCATCTTCCACCGCGTCGGCGATGGCTTCACTGTGTTGACTGAAACGCTGGCCGTTGATGACCAAGTCTGGTTGCGCAGCTGTCACCATCTCCATGTCGGGTTCCCGGTGGTTACCAATATTGAGGAGCTCTTCGTTTTGGGTGTACTTCTCCAAAATCTCCATATCGGCTGGCATGAGATCTACCGGCGCGGCCGAGAGTTCAACGTCCCACTCGGCGAGCGTGCGAAAGACTCGGTTGTCCGTGGCCACGACCGAGGACGGATCCGCTGGGACAGTATGTTCGGTTCCAGCCATGTCGGTCACTTCAACGGTCGAGGCATCATCGGCCCCACCGCTGGTGTCTTCGGCGCTATCAGCGTCGGGGGAACCGCAGGCGCTGAATCCCAGTGCGCCGATGGCGATGAGAGCGGCTACACGAGTGCGCGTCAATCCAATTGTTTTCACGTTTCAGTCTCCAAAAATGACAGAGTAAGATAATACGTTAGCACTCTTAGGCAGTTAGGGCAGCCTAAGCTAACTTCACTTCAGCTTATAGAGCCTTACTGAATTAGCGCAAGGCCGAATGACGTTATCCAGATCACACTTGTGAGATAAACCGCAGAAACTCGCCTTTTTGCGCCAGAAAAATAGTTAATAAAGCGCGGAAACTAGAGCTGCTGCACATCGGGGCAGCGTAATCCGTGACCCCTGACTCGGTAAAGGTCTGCTGTTCGTGCCGTTTGGTTCATTACCGGCTAAGTTTTGTGCGCCTCGAAGAAGCACCGAATGACATACAGGATTTTCTGGGGCAACGTCCCGGAGTCTCAGATCAGCAGACGCTACGTTCCCAGACTGGTGCCCGGTACGATGAAGTGGAGATATCACAGGAGGCGTCACGGTGCGTTTAGAGTTTGCTAAATCAGCCCAGTCCAGCGTTGGCATTGAATGGGAGCTGGGGCTGGTCGACGCTGCCACCGGAGAGTTGCGCAACGTCAGTGACGACATCTTGGCACAACTGAAACTTCCATCGGATGAGCCCTACCAAATCGTGGGCGAATTTATGCTCAACACCTTGGAACTTGTCACCGGCGTGTGCAACACAGTCGAGGAAGGGCTTGATCAACTCGCATCCGCCGGACGTCACATCTTAGACCTCATTGATGCCGACAATATGGCCTTATTTTCCCAAGGCACCCATCCTTTTGCGTTCGGGCTCCACGAGCGCATTTCCCCCGGACAGCGCTACCAAAAACTGCTGGATAAAACCCAATACTGGGCGTATCAGATGCTCATCTACGGCGTCCACGCCCACATCGGTTTGGATCATGTCGCCAAAGCGATGCCCGCGGTGAACTATCTGATCCAGTACTATCCGCATATGCTGGCCCTGAGCGCCTCCAGCCCCTACTGGGGTGGCTACGACACCGGGTACGCCTCACAACGCACCTTGCTGTTCCAACAATTGCCTACCACCGGCCTCCCCTTCCAATTCCATCAGTGGTCGGAGTACGAACACGTCGTGGGCGATCTCTTCAAAGTTGGTGTGGTCGATGACGTCACCGAGGTGCGCTGGGATATTCGACCGGTGCCGCGTTTTGGTACCGTCGAGCAACGAGTCTGCGATGGCGTGGCAACTCTGCAGCAGGTCGGGGCTATCACGGCTCTCACGCAATGTTTGGTGCACGAGGCCGTTGGTGGCGATGCTGATGCGGTCACGGATATGGATATTTTGCCACCCTGGTTTGTTCAGGAAAATAAGTGGCGCGCTGCCCGCTACGGGCTTGAAGCCGAAGTGATTATCGATACCGCCGGTACTCAAATGCCAGTGGCCCAACACCTCGACCTGGTGTTGAATCGGTTGGAGCCCATCGCAAAAGAACTCCACTGTTCAACGGAACTCGGGTGGGTTGAAGACATGGTCCGTTCGGATACGTCCGCTGCCCGTCAGCGGGCGCAGACGAAGTCCGAATTCGGGCGTCAGGTGGGCCAAGAAAAACTGGCCGCTCTGGTGCTGGATTCAGCAGCAGAGACCGGCCAGTCGCTCCGCACCTGGCGCTAGCGTTATTGGAGTCCTTTGACCACGAACGTGTCGCGTTTACCGAAGTAGAAGAGCCCGCTAAGTATCGAGGCAATCAGCAGTACCGCCATAATAATCAATAGTGGGTATGGCCCCAGCTGCACAATCAGCGGAATGGATGCAGCCGTGACAAGCCCGCCACCAAAGAATGGCTCGAAGACCAGTTGTTTGTACCCGAAGGCCTCATACGCAGGACTTTCTTGTTTCGGATCAGCCATCCGCAGCAGCAGCAGACCGGTGGCGGTCACGCCCATTGACTGGCCGAAGTCTGCGATGCCGCGTTCCACCCAGTAGCTTTGAATGAATCGTGGCGCGAAGTAGAAGAGCACAAAGCAGTTCCACAGGACGCCCACGAGTGCCAGGATGGTAAATGGAGCGATGTTGTCCGCAATCGCATCGATAGACAGCGTCGCCATTGCGGCGATAATGAGGGTGTCAAGGGCCAGCCCTTGGATGCGCTCCATGGTACCGCGGTTGATGAAGATCGACAGCCCGGTTCTATCCGCAATGAGTTGGATAATGACCCCACCCAGCATCGCCAGGGGAAACAGCGGGACATACGCAAAAATTTCGATGCTATCGGCCCATAGCCATTGTTCTAGGCCTTGTAGTGCAGACAACAGGCCTTGTCCGATGAGGATCGCCACAGCGATAATGCCGATATGTAGGGTCAGGCTATCTAACGACTCGGAACGAACCGTTTGCAGCCCACCCGATGGTTGTTCGCGGCGGTAAAAGCCACGGGCAATCTCTGGATCTTCATTGGCTTTGACATCAAGCGTTTGAGAGTGACCACGACGTGCTGCCCAGTTCACGGCAATGACCCCAATGATCACACCCGACAGAATCCCAACGGTCGCCATCGCTAACGCGAGATCGCCACCGTCTTCCCAGCCCATTTCGGCCATCACCGGTGCCATCCCAGCTGCGGTGCCGTGTCCGCCTTCAAAACCGATCTCGATTAACGCGCCGAACATCGGCGTGACATCAAACAGCGGGATGAGCAGCAAGATGGTCACTAAAATCCCGATCACATATTGCCCCGAAGCAAAGGTGACCCCAAGCGAGAGTTGAGGTCCTAAAAGCTTGACGGCCCGTTTAGGCGACGGGATGGGAGAGCCCAGAAAAAGCGCGGCGAAGACCACGCTGATCAGCAGCCCGGGCAACTCAGACCACACGCTGAGCACCTCGGCACCAAAGATGCCGCCTTCGGCCAGACCATCCCAACCGAGCCAACCGCCCAGCCGTCCCAACACCTGCGGCCCGACGATGAGGGCAAGAAATCCAGCGATCAACGAAACCGGTAAGAAAAGCTTCTGAGCGGATCTGCTGTATGACCTCACCAGGATACCGACCAGCGCCAGGACACCGAGCAGTAAAATGGCCAATGCGACTGTTGTTGGCGACATAGGATGGACCTTTCATCCGGGCGTGGCAGGCACACCGCTGAGGGGTACGGTATGAGATCTACCAGTTTACTGGCGTCCACCGCAATCTTTAGGGCTCGTCAGACACGGATTGGGGTCAGAGACTCACAACACTGACATGCTGGGTCGGATCCGCAGAAAATTCGAGATCTGATGGGGCGACGCCATCGGCGACCAATTGGGCTCCCAGGGCTGCGACCATCGCACCATTATCAGTGCACAGCTTCAGCGGCGGTATCGTCAAACCAATGCCGGCAGCTTGGGTACGTTCGGTCAGCAACGCACGCAGACGCGAGTTCGCAGCGACTCCCCCACCAAGCAGGATGTGATCAATACCGTGCTCTTCTGCCGCCAGGACCGCCTTGGTGGTAATGACATCTGCCACGGCTTCTTGGAAAGCTGCCGCAATGTCGCTTGCGGGTACTGGCATGTCGCGCACGTGGAATTGCTCTACGGCCCGAGAGACAGCGGTCTTCAATCCAGAAAACGACCAGTTGTAGCGGTCCTTGCCGGGAGATTGCGCGGTCCCCATGTTTTTGGGCGCGCTCAAACCGCGCGGAAAACGAAACGCCTGCGGGTCGCCCTCCTTGGCCATCTTGTCGATGGCGGGACCACCCGGATATCCTGCCCCGATGAGCCGCGCGACCTTGTCGTAGGCTTCACCGGCGGCATCATCGATGGTGCTGCCCAGTAGTTGGACGTCGGTGGTCAGGGAGTTGATCTTCAACATTTCGGTGTGCCCGCCGGAAACCAGCAGCGCTCCGAGCTGGCTGCTGTTGGCCAAATCCTCCGCAACATCATCCAGGTAACCCACCCCGATGTGCGCGATGAGGTGATTGATGCCGTAGAGCGGTTTGCCGGTGGCGACCGCGAGCGCTTTGGCGCCAGCCACTCCGACCATTAGTGCCCCGGCCAGGCCCGGTCCGGCGGTCACAGCAATCGCATCAATGTCAGCTAAATCGAGCTGGGCCTCGTCGAGCGCAGCGTTGAGGACGGGCAGAAATTCCGTGACGTGGGCGCGGGCTGCGATTTCTGGGATTACCCCGCCGAAGGCCACGTGGTCGTCCATGGATGAGGCGACCTGGTGGGCCAACAGTTTGGTCCCGGCGACGATGCCGACACCGGTTTCGTCACACGAGGTTTCAATGCCTACCACGATGGGGGCCGTCATGTTACTCCTTACTGGACAGCGCGGTGGCTGTGGATGGGCCGGGTTCACGCAGCCGTTTGCGCATCACCCAGGCGTCGATACCGCCAGGATAATACCGGGGTCGCGTGTGGATGTGGGTGAATCCGTTGTCGGCATAAAGCCGTTGAGCCACGGTGTTATCGGCTCGGACCTCTAGTAGGAGGTCCTCGGCTCCCAGTTGGTGGGCGGTGCGGATGAGCCAGATCAGCAGGGTGGCTCCGAGTTTTTTGCCGGTGTGGTCCGGGTGGACGCCGATGGTGGTGATATCGGCAAACGGTGGGCCAGATAGTAGGCCCGCAAATCCGACGATGACACCGCGGTGGGTAATCACCTGGTAGAACCGATCGGGATTCTCGGTTGCTGAGGCCTGGTACTCGGCGGTGAAGATGTCCAGGGACCACGCGTCGGGACCGAACACTGTGGCATCCAGGGCGGCCACGGGTGCGACATCGGCCGCGGTCCAGGCGCGTTGTGTGTAGTCCGTGGGCAGCGCTAGGGGTTCGGGGATGGTCATGGGCGCAGGTTTTTGGGTATTTGGGCGTCGTGGCCGCGCAAGTATTGCGGTTCGACGGGCAACAGGTCATGGCCGCGGCGCAGGGCCAGGCTGCCGAAGGCTGCGATATCGGCCGCATCTGGGACCGCATCGGTATAGCCGGTCATGCCGTGCAGCACCTCAGGGTACAGGCCTGCACCCGCGCCATAGACTGGTAGCTCGGTGACGTCTTGCGGGTCGGTCACGAACGGTCCGTGGAGTCTGCGGGGTTGGCCGCCAATGTTGTCGTAGTGGGCCCAGTAGACTTCTTTGCGCCGGGCGTCGGTGGCCACGATGAATTCTTCGGCGCCGATCCGGAAGGCTGCAGGTGCCACGCGGTGGGCCAATCCATCGTGGCTGAGCACCCCGTAGGCCGGGACGTGCCAGGTCTGTGCCAGGGTCTGGGCGGTAATAATACCGGCCCGTAATCCGGTGAACGGTCCCGGCCCGACACCCACGAAGATCCCGTCGAGGGTCTGCGGGTTGCTGGGATCCAGCCCGGCGTCGGTCAGGACGTCATTGATGAATCCGGCCAGGACTTCAGAATGGTTGCGATGCGAATCGGTTGCCCGATGGGCAATGGTCTGGTCGTCACGCAGGATGGCCGCCGAGGCGGTGGCCGAGGTGTCCAGGGCTAAATACGTGGTGGTCATAGGTGTCCTTCCCAACGCGGCCCGTAGCCGGTCAGGATTGCGGTGCGGGGTTCATCGACTGCGTCGTCGGAAAAGTCGGTGACTAATTCGTCGGTGGCGGCGCCGGGGCGGAGCAACTCGATATCAAGGTAGGAGTCGGTCAGGTCTTCGGCAATGCCGCGTCCCCACTCGATGACCACCACCGAGTCGCTCAGCCAGGTTTCCAGGTCGAGACTCGTCAGTTCGTCGGCGCCGGTGAGGCGGTAGGCATCGACGTGGACCAGATTGAGCCCGTTACTCGGGTGATTATGGTGCCGGGCCAGCACAAAGGTGGGCGAGGTAATCGGGGCGGTGATGCCCAGCGCTTGCGCCAGTGCCTGGGTGAAGGTCGTTTTGCCAGCGCCCAGGTCGCCGGTGAGGATGATGACGTCACCGGCGCGCAGTTGTGTAGCGACCCGGGCGGCGAGGGCCTGAGTTTCGGCAAGGTCGGCGAGTTCGTAACGGTGTTGCATGATTAGATCCAGGGTTTGTGGATGCGGGGCACGCGTGCCCCGATGCGGGTGACGAGTTCGTAGTTGATCGTGCCGGCGGCTATCGCCCACGCATCGGAGGTGAGCCCAGATTTCGGGCCGAACAGTTCCACGGGCGCTCCGACGGGGGCGGTAAGTTCATCGTCGCGGTCGGTGTTAAGATCCACGACAAACTGGTCCATGGCGATGCGTCCGGCCACCCGGTAGTAGTTGCCATCAATCCACACGGGCGCGCCTTCAGCGATGCGTGGCACCCCGTCGGCATATCCGCATGGGACCAGCGCGAGCCGCGTGGGCGTCTGGCACCGGTAGGCGTACCCGTAGGACACCCCGGTGCCTTCATCGGCGGGTTTATTATTGGCCACGGTGGTGCCAAAGCTCATCACTTGGCGCAGCCCGAGGTCTTCGGGGGTGCGTTCGGCAAACGGACTCAACCCATAGATCGCGACCCCGGCGCGGACCATATCCAGGTGGGTATCAGGCCGTGACAGCAGTGCCGGTGAATTGGCTACGTGGCGGACGTCGACGGTCAGGCCGTGTTTGCGGGCGGTCTCCACGGCCTGGTGGTAGGCGGCGAGTTGTTCATCGACGGCGGCTTCTCCGTCGGGGTCATCGGCGGTGGCGAAGTGGGTGAACACGCCCACGACCCGCACGATGCCGGTCTGTTGCAGTTCGGATGCGCGTTTGCACAAGTCATCCCATTGTTCGGGGGCGGCACCGTTGCGTGACAGTCCGGTGTCGATTTTGAGGTGGATCCGGGCGGGCAGATCTGCGGCGCGGGCGGCTTCGGCGACCATTTCAATTTCTGGGCCGGACACTCCGATGTCGATGTTGTGCTCAATGGCTGCTTGAAACGGTGTGCGGATGGTGTGAAGCCAGGCCAAAAGGGGCGCGGTGATGCCGGCTTCGCGTAACTCGAGAGCTTCTCGAATGTGGGCGGTGCCGATCCAGGTGGCTCCGGCAGCGACCGCGGTTTGGGCCACTTCAACCGCGCCGTGGCCGTACCCATCGGCTTTGACCACGGCCATCACCTGGGCGGGTTTGACCCAGCGGGCGATGGTTTCGATGTTGTGTGCAAGCGCTGAGTGATCGATTGTGACCCAACGCTCTGGTTCTGCGGTCCAGGAAGTAGCCATAATGTTCTATTATTCCAGACCCAGCAGCTTTGCCTGGCGGATGTAGTCCGCCAACTTCGAGACCACGACCCCGCCGTCAGCTGCTGCCAGCTGTCCGGCCATCGAATGCAATCGGACTCCTGCGCTCAGGAGGCCAAAGACCCGATCCGAGGCTGCAGGGTCGTCGGGGTCTAGGGTGGACAATCCGGCGCCCAGAATGCCGGCCAGGGTGTCGCCGGTGCCGGCCGTGGCGAGTTCGGCGGTGTAGGGCGGGTGTAGGCTGCGTTGCCCGGTGGGCCCAAAGACGTAGGTGGTCGCAGATTTCAGCACCACCCACACCCCAAACCGGTGGGCGAACGCTTCGGCTTGGACTGTCACGTCCTGTCCGGTCAGATCGGGGGTGAGACGTCGCATCAAGCGCTGCATCTCTCCCACGTGTGGCGTCAGGACCATTGCGGCATAATCAGCTTCGAAATGTTGGGGCTCTAAAACATCCAGGCCCGAGGCATCCACGAGTACCGGCAGCTGCTGTTGGGCACCGGTCTGTAGCGCCGTGGTAGCGGAATGTTGGCCACGCACCGTGGTACCAAGACCGGGACCGATGACTAATGCGGTGGCTTTGGGCGTGATGGTGTCTTCGACCACTGCTTGTGGGGTGGCGGCTATTACCTGGTCGGTAACCACCCTGCCACGCGGTGGTTCTGCGACCAAGCTCAGGTACCCCACGCCGGTAGCGGTGGCCGCCTGGGCGACCAGGACCGCGGCGCCTGGGTATTCCGGCGAGCCCGCCACAACACTGAGCACGCCTCGAGAATATTTATGCGCATCCCACCGCGGGGCACCATAATAGTGCCCCACATCGGTCTGTTCGGCAATCCACCAGGGGGTGGTGACAGCCGCGAGTTCTGGACCGATGCCAATATCAATGACGTACACCTGGCCGGCATGGTGGGCGCCAGCACCGGCAAGGAGTCCGACTTTGGGGCCGCCAAAAGTCACGGTCAGATCCGCTGACAGGCTCGTTCCCGGAATGTCTCCGGTGTCGGCGTGCACCCCCGAAGGGATGTCACACGCGATGATGCCTGCGGTATCTGGAATGTGCAGATTACGGTCTGCTAAATAGGTCGATATATCGAAGGTGCCGCTAAATCCGGTACCGAAGACCCCGTCCAGGACGACATCCGTTGCGGGATCAAGGTGGGTCGTGAACCGTCCGCCAGCCTTGCCAAATGCTGCACGGGCGGCAGAGTGGAGCTGGTCTTGGTCAGTGGCGATCGGCACGGCTGCGGTTTGCACCCCTCGGGCGGCGAGAAAGCTCAGGGCCCACAGGGTGTCGCCCCCGTTGTTGCCTTTGCCGACCAAGCCTAGGACGCGGCTGCCATATATCCGGCCGCGGTCGCGCAGAAAGTTTAGCGTGTGGTGTGCCAGACCCCAGGCCGCGGTGCGCATCAGGGTGGGGCCTTCACCGGCTGCCAGCCGTGGCTGTTCAGCCTCGCGGATTTGGGTCCCGGTGTAGCAGCGGTACATTAGCCCTCGGCGACGACCATGGCCGTTGCCCAGCCACCGTCGTGCGATAGCGACAAATGCCACCGACGGACACCTTTTGCCGCGGCGATATCGGCCACGGTGCCGGTTACCACCACATAGGGCACGCCGGAGGCTTCCCGACCGATCTGGCAGTGTTGCCAATTCATCCCGGCTGGTGCAGAAAGTGCTTTTGCGACGGCTTCTTTTGCTGCGAATCGTGCGGCCAGGGACTGGAGACTCAGGTGCCGTTCTGCGGGAGTAAATAAGCGTTCACGCAGTTTTGGGGTGCGCTCCAGCTGTCGCTCGAAGCGCGCAATGTCAACCATGTCCACACCAATGCCGATGATCATGATTCGTAGTCTACCTTTTCTTGACGAGGGGTTTGTGATGTGTGGATTCGTAACTTCGGGTTCTGGCGCATCCGCCGCAGCGCGTCCAGACTCAAGATAATGACCGCCACCCACACCAGAATAAAGCCGATCCAGCGGCCCGTCGACATTGGCTCATTAAAGACGAAATACCCGAAAATGAACTGTGCGATGGGGGCAATGTACTGAAACATGCCCACGGTAGACAACGGCAGTCGTGCTGCCGCCCCGGCAAATAATAGCAACGGCACGACCGTGACAATCCCCACGACCGGCAGGGTCACGGATTGCACGGTGTCGAAGGTTTCAAATACCCCTATCCCACCGGCTGTCCCGAGCAACCCCATCGAGGCCAGCACCAGCCAGATACTCGAAGGAATGCTCAGCCACATGGTCTCCACGGTCAATCCGGTGACCGAATCGACCGACGGACCGGTCTTATTTTTGACCAGGCCGTAGAACGCGAACGAAAACGCCAGCGCCAGCGATACCCATGGCAGGCCACCATAATCAACCGTTAGCACCACGACGGCTACCAAGGAGACCGCCAAGGCTGCCCACTGCAACGGCCGCAACCGTTCTTTGAGAATGACCACGCCCAGCACGATGGTCACCACCGGGTTAATGAAGTACCCCAGGGAGACTTCCAACACGCGGTGGGTGGCCACCCCGTAGATATAGAGCCCCCAATTCACCGCAATCAGGTGGCCGGCCAGAATCAGCAGCAGATGATCGCGACGCGATCTCAGCACGGTCGCCAGGCGGCGCCACGCTCCTCGCATCACGAACACCACGATCACGGTGATCACCAGTGCCAGCACGATCCGCCAGGCTAAGAGATCCACCGGGTTTGGCGTCATGTAGTAGGCAAACAGCAGCGGGAGTATCCCCCACAAAAAGTAGGCTAAAAACGCTTGGATATAGCCGCTGTTGCGCGCTGGTTGCACGGCCTGTTGGTGAGCACTGGTCACCGGTCCCCCTTGGTATTCGCTTATCTTTTGGCTTGCCGGTAGCTAAGCTGGTCCCTAAGATTTGTTAACTAACCGCTCTCATGAGCCATAATGAAAAGGTGACTTTCCACATTAACGATGCGCCGCGCCCTCAACCGAGCACTCCGAATGCACCGCATACGCCGGTGAGCCCGGTGACCGAGCCCATCAGCTTTGTGGGTTCACCCCCGGTCGAGCCGCAGTACACGTACTCGCCGTTCATTGAACTCGACCGATCTACCTGGTCCAGACTAGCCCACGAGTTAGAACAGCCCTTCGACCAGTCTGACGTCGAACGGCTTCGCGGTTTGGGTGACAAATTGTCTCTGACCGAGGTCGCCGAAGTGTATTTACCGCTATCTCGGTTGCTGAGTATTTATGTCGATGCCACGGGCAAACTGCGCGAAGCCGCCAATAAGTTTTTAGGCGAAAGTACGCGCCGAACCCCATTTGTTATCGGCGTTGCCGGGTCCGTGGCCGTCGGTAAATCAACCAGCGCTCGCGTGCTGCAGGAAATGTTGCGGCGCTGGCCGAATACCCCGCGGGTAGAGCTGGTTACCACCGATGGTTTTTTGTATCCCAATGCCGAACTGCGCCGTCGGGGTCTGATGGAACGCAAGGGGTTTCCGGAGTCCTTTGATCGTCGTCGGCTGCTGCGTTTTGTCTCAGATGTGAAATCCGGGGTACCCGAGGTCCGAGCTCCGATGTATTCACACTTGACCTATGACATCGTGCCAAATCAACAGATTGTGGTGCGTCGTCCAGATGTGCTCATTGTCGAAGGCCTGAACGTGTTGGCCCCACCCCGGCCGCGATCGGATGGCACCTCTGGGCTGTCCGTATCGGATTTCTTCGATTACTCGGTGTATGTGGATGCCTCGTATGACGCGGTTCGCAAATGGTATGTCAACCGCTTCATGGAGTTACGTTCGGGTGCTTTTGCTAACCCGGATTCGTATTTCCACCGGTACTCCGGGCTCAGCGATGAGGAGGCTATCAAGACCGCAACGGGCATTTGGGACCGGATTAACGGTCCAAACCTCGTGCAAAACGTTCTGCCCACCAGGGGCCGAGCAAAACTAGTCTTGACAAAAAACGAAGATCATCACGTCAAGCGCGTTCTGATGAGGAAAATATAGGAGATTATCTCCCGGCAGACTTGGTAGAGCAGTTATTTGCGGCAGCTCGAGCCGATGGCGTTGCGTTGAGGATTATTTCTGCCTACCGGTCTTTTGAGTACCAGCAAGAGCTGTATGAAGGGTAAGCGGCGCGACACGGCACCGATCGTGGACACCCCCGACGGGGCCCACACTCTGCGCGAAAGCTTCGGGGATACGCTAGCCGCCCGGTGGCTGGCTGAACACGCGGATGATTCTGGATGGGCCGGGGGTAGCGGAAACCGAGTTTGGTCTCATTTCGGCACCGGACTACACACCATAACGTCAAGTCAGGGGCGTGGCTGACGGGGCCATGACCTTATACTGACACCATGCTCAAAGGATTCAAAGATTTTCTTGCCCAAGGCAACGCTATGGACCTGGCAGTGGCGGTCATTATCGGTGCTGCTTTCACTCAGGTCGTGACTGCACTCACCGATGCTGTCCTCATGCCGTTGATTTCTGCGCTGGTTGGGTCGCCGAACTTTGATGAGTTCGCAAAAATTACCATTAACGGCAATGAGATCGCTTTCGGTGTGTTACTCACCGCTATTGTGAACTTCTTACTGGTCGCCGCAGCCGTGTATTTCGCCATCGTCACTCCGATGAATAAACTTCTGGCGCTGCGTCGCCACGAGGCGGAAGACGAAGAGGAAACCCCCGAAGACATCGCCTTATTGCGCGAGATTCGCGACGCGTTGGCGAACCAGTCGCGCCCCTAGCCCGACAGATCAGGAATGCACGGCAACCAATTGTAGGGCGGATTTTCACACTGCGGGATAGCCATGAGGCCCACGGCGATTCCAGCGGCTACCAGCCCGGCGAGCACGATAATGACAAAGACGATCCACCGTCGTGCCCCAAGATTTTCTGGCGGAACAGCTGAGACCGCAGCGGGGTCATGTCCGGCTAACACGTTGGCTTCACGATGGAATTCATCCGCGTCGCGCCGATAATAGCCCTCGACGCGACGCTCGGGATCTTCGGGTGGTTTCGGATTCGCGGAAGAACTCACAGCGCGAGGTTTTCCGACACCACGTCCGCTAAGTGGCGGGCCTGCTGATCGGCGGTGTCCTTATCGGCGGCTTCAACCATCACCCGCACCACGGGTTCGGTCCCGGACGGACGTAATAACACGCGCCCAGTTTTGCCAAGCTGCTTCTCGACACTGGTGACAGCCTCCGAGACGACCCCGTTGCCGTTCACGCCAGTCTTATCGACGTTTTTGACGTTAATGAGCACCTGCGGCAACCGCGTCATGACCTTCGCCAAATCCGCCAGTCGCTGTCTGGTGTCATTCATGCGCGCCGCCAACTGCAATCCGGTCAGGATGCCATCGCCGGTGGTCGCCCACTTCGAGAAAATAATGTGCCCGGACTGTTCCCCGCCGATGGAGTAGCCGTGTTCGTGCATGGCCTCCAGGACGTAGCGGTCCCCGACTTTGGTCTCTACGACCTTGATGTCCTGTTCGTGCATGGCTAGCTTCAAACCGAGGTTACTCATGACCGTGACCACCAGGGTGTCGTCGTTGAGCTCGCCGAGGTCTTTCAGTGCCACAGCCATGATCGCCATGATCTGGTCGCCATCGACAATCGAACCGGTGTGATCCACGGCTAAGAAACGGTCGGCGTCGCCGTCCAGGGCCACGCCCAGATCAGCACCGTGCTCCAAGACCGCCGCTTGGAGGTTTTCCATGTGCGTGGAACCGTAGTTGTGGTTGATATTCAAACCATCGGGATTGGCCCCGATGACAAAAATCTCGGCTCCCGCATCTGCAAACACCTGGGGGGCTACGGCCGCGCCAGCACCGTGGGCGGCGTCAATAACGATTTTCATCCCGTCCAGGCGGTTTGGCAACGATTTCAGCAGGTGCAACACGTACCGGTCTTCTGCATCCGCAAAGCGCCGAACCCGACCGACCCGCTCACCGATAGGACGCAGTGGCTGCTGCTCCATTTGCGCCGTGATGCGGTCTTCTTGCGCATCGGTGAGCTTTTCACCACCGCGAGCCAGGAACTTGATGCCATTATCGGGAGCCGGGTTATGCGACGCTGAAATCATCACACCGAAGTCCGCGTTGATGTCTTCGACCAAATATGCGGCAGCCGGAGTCGGTAGCACACCGGCGTCATAGACATCGACACCGGATGAGGCCAGACCGGCCGAGACCGCGGCGTTAATGAACTCAGACGAGATCCGGGGATCACGCGCGATGACTGCCTTGGGGCGTGCGCCCTCGGCGGCTTCATGGCCTAAGACCACAGCCGCGGCTTGAGCCAATTGTGTTGCTAGCTCCACGGTAATCGTCTCGTTAGCTACGCCACGAACGCCGTCTGTACCAAATAGTTTTGACATCTTTTCCAATTCTGTGATTGACGAACCGCACCAGATCGTGCAAGTTCTGCTCTGCTAATAGATCGGACTGGCTCGATAGCCCCTTCAGCAGCCCGCCCGAGGTGTGCTCGGAGCGTGGCCAACCTCCTGCTTCACGGATCTGATGCGTATAACAGCGCCGCAGGGATTTTGAACGTGTGGCAGCGAACCTGGTCGTCACAGTTCATGTTGCGCTTACTTTCCTTCCCCTGCGGGCATCTAATGCGCTTCATTTTACCTGTTATGGCCTGTCATCGACCGTGTTTGTCAGGAAGCATGTTTGAGCCGTGTCACAGTCAAGCACCTGGCCGGTCACACGGTTATCTTATAGAAGGTTTAACCCTTACTACATGGAGTGATGAGATGAGACGAGGCAAGACACTATTATCAGTGGTCTTTGCCGGGATCGTGGCGTTCTTTAGCTTTTTCATGGCACCGGCGGCTTTGGCCGACACGGGACCTGATGCTGAAGGCGGCGCACCCGACGGTGAACTCTACGTTATTGGTACAGACACGACGTTTGCACCGTTTGAGTTCAGAGACCCCAATGGCGACCTGGTCGGTATTGATATTGATTTGATGAAGGCCATCGCAGAAGACCAGGGCTTCCGAGTGGAGTTCCGTTCGATGGGATTCAATGCTGCCCTGCAGGCGCTGAGCGCCAACCAGGTCGACGGTGTGATTGCCGGGGCTGGGATTACTGAGGAACGCCAAGAGATCTATGATTTCTCGGACCCGTACTTCACCGGAGAGCTCACCGTGGCAGCACTTGAAGGTGCCGACATTTCCGGGTGGGAAGATCTTGAAGGCGACTCGGTGGCCGTCAAGACCGGCTCGCTGTCCGAAGAGTGGGCCCGCGAAATGCAAGAAGACTATGACTTCGAAATCAACGCGCTGGACCAGACCACCACGATGGTGGAGTCCGTCAAATCCGGTCACGACACCGCACTGGTTGATGATCTGCCGATCATTGCCTACGGCATCCAGCAGGGCTCAGGCCTCGAGCTGGTATCAGAGCCCGAACCGACCGGCGACTATGGGTTCTTAGTCAATAAGGGTGAAAACCAAGAGTTGCTGGAAATGTTTAACCAAGGCCTGGACAACCTGCAAGAATCCGGCGAATACGATGAAATCTTAGCCGCCTACCTGGGCGATGAAGACGCCGGACCAGACGCCTCCACGTTCCTGGGATTGCTCTCGACCTCGATGCCGGCGCTGCTGGTGGGGCTGCAAAACACGCTACTGATCACCGGCATTTCCTTTGCTATTGCAATGGCCTTGGGCCTGATGTTCGGCTTCATGAAGATCTCCACCAACATCATCCTGCGCGGTATCTCAACCGCATTCATCGCGATCTTCCGCGGTACACCAGTGCTGGTGTGGGCGTTCTTCTTCTACTTCGGTCTGCCCCAGCTGCTCAACACACCCATTAATATCTGGGTGGCGGGTGCACTCACCCTGTCGCTCAACGGGGCAGCATATATTGCCGAAATTGTGCGCGGCTCGATTCAATCGGTGGATCCAGGACAGGCAGAAGCCGCACGCTCACTGGCGATGACCCGGGGGCAAACCATGCGCAAGGTGGTCTTACCGCAGGCGTTTAAGATGATGACCCCGTCGTTGATCAACCAGTTGATCATCATGCTCAAAGACTCGTCCTTGCTCTTAGCCATCGGTTTTGGTGAGCTGTTGTATCAGGCACAGCAGATTTATGCGGCGAACTTCCGCACCACCGAGGTGTTACTGATCGTTGCGGCCATCTACTTCGTGGCCATTTGGTTACTCACCTGGGTCGCAAACATCGTGGATAGAAGGGTAAATAAATAAATGGCACATCCAGAAACCTCCACTATTCCGTTGGTGACCGATGACGAAACCAACGTCATCCGCATCGAAAATCTGCACAAGAGTTTTGGCGAGCACGAAGTGCTGCGCGGGGTCAATGCTGAGGTCAAATCCGGTGAAGTCGTCTGTGTTATCGGTCCTTCGGGGTCCGGGAAGTCCACGCTGCTGCGGTGCATTAACGGCCTGGAAACCATTACCTCAGGCAATATTTGGCTCGGTGGCTACAACCTGTCGGACGAGAAAGTGGATCTCAATGAGGTCCGCAAGCACGTGGGCATGGTGTTCCAGCACTTCAACCTGTTTCCGAACATGACCGTGGTAGAAAACATCACGTTGGCTCCCATGCAGGTCAAAAAATACAGCGCCGATCGGGCACGCACAGAAGCCTTGGAGCTGTTGCGCAGAGTGGGACTCGAGGATAAAGCAGATGCTCGTCCAGCCTCGCTGTCGGGTGGGCAGAAACAGCGCGTGGCGATTGCTCGAGCGTTGGCGATGAATCCTGAGATCATGCTCTTTGATGAAGCGACTTCGGCGCTGGATCCGGAGATGGTCGGTGAAGTGCTGGGCGTGATTCGCAGCCTGGCCGATGAAGGCATGACCATGGTGTTGGTTACCCACGAGATGGGCTTTGCTCGCGAAGTCGCCGACCGGGTGGCATTCATCGACGCCGGTGTCATCCAAGAACATGGCTCACCAGAGGAGATCTTTGGCGCCCCGAAGTCGTCACGACTCAAAGACTTCCTGTCCAAGGTGCTCTGACCACCGCCTTACAGAGCAACGCAGCGGCCCCCGCTCACCACGTGGGGGCCGCTGCATTGTTATGCCCCTAGGACACGAGTGAGATAGGCATTGGCAAAAACCCTGTTGGGATCGAGCTCGTCGCGCAATGTCAGGGCGGGTTCCCAACACGGATACATCGGCGCCAGCTCGTCAGCCGTGAGACTGTGCAACTTCCCCCAGTGTGGTCTCCCACCGGCAGCCCGAAAGATGGGTTCCACCCGGGCAAAGTATTGCCGGTAGTCTTGACCGAAGTGTTGGTGTACGGCGATATAACCGGTCTTCTGCCCGTGATTGGTGGCTAACCAGGCTGTGTCCGGAGCTGCCGAGCGGATTTCCATCGGGTAGGTACTGGAGATTTCCCCGCGGCGGTACAGCTGGCGCAACTCAGCCAGTACCTCTGGCACCGCATCAAAGGGCAAAGCGTATTCCATTTCATTGAACCGGACCCGGCGATCCGACGTGAACGCGGTAGACCAGTGCGCTTGCCGAGTACTACTCCCCCACGACACCGTAGCCAGACGGTTCAACTGGGGAACCCATCCCGGCTTTGCCCGCCCGACCCGACACACCCCTGACAGGGCCAGGTTCATCACGACTTCATCTATGACGCGCTCGCGCACCTGTGCCAACCGTGAGGGTCTGGTGTGGCTGATCGGTAGACGGGTCGAGGCTTTGGTGATGACTTCGGAGTCATGGCCAAACCAGAAGAATTCAAAGTGGTCGTGGTCGCAGTTGAGCTGCTCCCAGCGCTCCAACACCCAGTCCAGTGCTGCGTGGCGTTCCACCGTGTGCACATCGTAGGCGGGAACGAGTTGGAGGGTGACGGTGGTCAGGATGCCAAATGCACCCAGCGTGACCCGCAGCGCGTCGAGCAGCTCGGAGTTCTTATCGCTCGAGACGGTCAGGAGTTCACCGGTGCCGGTGAGGATCTCACATCCCACCACCTGGGAAGCTAGCCCGCCGAAGCTGAGACCGGTGCCGTGTGTTGAGGTGGAGATGGCCCCGGCCAGGGATTGTGTGTTGATGTCGCCCAAGTTTTGTAACGCTAGCCCGGTGTCGGCTAGCAGCTGAGGTATCTGCCACAGGCGGGTGCCGGCACGTAGCGTGACCTGCTGGCGCACGGGGTCCAGGGCGACGATGCCGGTGTAGTGCGATAAGTCCAGTTGAATGTCATCCGCGATCGCAATCCCCGTGAACGAGTGCCCGGTCCCGACGGCCTTGATGCGGTGGCCTTGGGCGATCGCCTGTTGGACTACACGTTGCAGCTCGGGGTACGTCCACGGTGTCTCCACTTTGGAGGGGGTCGCACGTTGGTTTTTGGACCAGTTGGTCCAGGTGTATTTCATAGGTGCCTGTCTGATCACAGGGCAAGGCCGTCGCCACGATACGTGGTGACGGTGGCTGTGATGCGATGGTGAGTGAGCAGATGGAAATGCTTGACATGTTCGGCCAGTTCCCCGGCCTTGGTGTGTCGAAACCAGACGCGCTGACCAAGAGCAGGCACGGGCGACCGGGTTACGTGCAGTGGAGTTTGGACTTCGCCAGCGCCTTCGGTCCGGGTGTAGCGCAATCCTGGTGGGTAGACGGGCAACGGGAGACGATCGGCACCGGGGGTTCCCGACGCGATCCACCCACCACCTTGGACCGTGATGAACCCGGGTGCGGGATGGCGGGTCACATCTAGCCCAAAGAAGGCTGCCGGCTCCGGGGTGAAGGCGTCGTAGCGGTCAAAAAGATGCGGCCCATAGATCCCGGACCCGGCGGTGACTTCTGTGACTGCGGGCTCTTGGGCTGTGGATTCCAGCGATCCGGTGCCCCCGCCGTTAACGAATTCCAGGACTGGCAGACCACGGCTGGCCAATACGCGTTGTACGGCAGTCACCAGCTGGGCACGGCGAGCGCGCAGCTCTACCCTGGAGAGGCGTTTGAGCGCGCGGAGAGGCGGGTTATCATCGGGCACGCCGGCGATCTGGGCTTCATAGCCCATGAGTCCGACCAGCCGAAACATCTGCGCGGCGGTGATGAACTCGGCCGCTGCGGTCACGTGTTCTACGGTGTGGATGGGAGACCTACGCGTGCCAATGTGCACCGGACCGACTCGCCATGACATATCCAGGTCCAGACACACCCGCACCGCAGCCACCGCATCACCACGGTGCTGGATGAACTGCAGCTGCTCGGGGTGATCAATCATCACGGTGATCGAATGAAGGAGTTGTTCAGAGGCCAACAGCCGGTCGATCGCGTGGCGGTCTGTGGTGGGATAGGCGACCACCACGTCCTGGGTTACCCCGGTTTCGACCAGCATGATGGCTTCACACAGACTCAACGCTAAGACGCCCGCGTAGCCGGGAGTCGCGAGTAAGGCTTTCAGCACGCCGGTGGAACGTATGGATTTTGAGGCGATGCGCACCGGTTTGCCGTGCGCGCGCTGCACTAACGAATGCGCATTGGCAGAGAGGGCATGCGCGTCTAGCACGGCGATCGGTGCAGCAAGGTGCTGGCAGGCGGCATCTAGGCGGCCATGTTGGTTCCCGGGATTGGGCGCGCTGGGGTCCAGAAGGTCAAAGGCGCTTTCCATGTGGGCCGCTACCGGGGACTATCGGTCTGGAAGCGGCGGGCAGCGTGCAGGTCACCGGGCGGAATCTTCCCAGCCGCCAGGAGTCGTCGCACGGCCCAATTGGCCCAGGCGGGCACGGGCTGAGTGACGAGTTTGATCGTGTCGAAACGCGTGGATTTATCCAGCACCGCACGCTGTTGCGTGAAGGTCTCAAGGGACCATTTGCCGTGGTACTGACCGGTGCCGGATGCACCCACCCCGCCGAAGGGCAGCTGTGGAGAGGCGACGTGCATGACCGGAACATTAATGCCGATCCCGCCGGCGACTACACGCGGTAGGAAGTACTCTTTGAGACCGGCCGATTCGGTGAATAAATAGCAGGCTAACGGTTCATCCCGCTGGCGGATCCGGTCGAGGGCGTCATCGGGACCGGTGACCGAGATAATCGGTAGTACCGGGCCGAACAGTTCCCTCGACATGACCGCATCCTGTTCGGCAACGTCGGTCACGATGGTGGGTTCGATATACCGCTGGTCGGCATCGACGGTGCCACCGTGGACGATCGTTCCGCTGGACTCGGTCAGCAGCTCGGCGACCGATGCGGCGTGCTCGGGGGTGATCATCCGCGGATAGTCGGGATTCGTTGCCGGGTCAGGACCATACTGCTCAATGATTTCAGCAACGATCGCTTCGCGCAGTTGCCGCGCGACGTCTTGGTGGACATAGATGTGATTCGGGGCCACACAGGTTTGACCCGCGTTGAAGAACTTTCCCCACACCAGTCGTGTCGCTGCGGTGTTGAGGTTGACATCATGGTGGACATAGACCGGCGATTGTCCGCCGAGTTCCAAAGTGTAGTCAATATGTCGTGCTGCGCACGCCTGAGCAATAATCGAACCGACTCTGGAGGACCCGGTGAAAAATACGTAATCGGGCCCAGCTTCGATCATCTCGTGGACGGCCTCGGGCCCACCGGTGACAACTCGCACGGCGTGCGGGTCCAGGTATTGGGGAATGAGTTCGGCCAGGGTCGCCTCGACGGCTGTGCTGATTTCAGAAGGCTTGAGAACCACGGCGTTGCCGGTGGCGACTGCGCCGGCCAACGGGGACAGCGACAGCATGAGCGGGTAGTTCCAGGGTGAGATGATCAGCACTGTGCCACGGGGTTCGTGTTCGATCCGCGATGTGGCGGGCCATAGCGCCAGCGGGGTGCGGACCCGCTGGGGTTTGGCCCAGGCTGCTGCGCGTTTACGGAGCCACTTAATCTCGTCCAGGACCAGTCCGATCTCGGATACCCAGGCTTCAAACCCGTTTTTGCCGAGATCTTCTCGCAAGGCTGCTTCGAAGGTGTCAGCGTGGTCTTCGAGCATGCTTTGCAACGCCGCCAGTTGACCTAACCGCCAACTCACGCTCCGGGTGCGTCCGGTGGCAAAGACGTGGTTGAGGTCTTGGATGGTCGTGGCAGCTGTCATGAAACACCTTTCTGAGGTTTCCCTTCAGCGTACTGTTACTGATGAGTAACACGCAACGCGACGCGTCCAAGGACGCACTGTGATCAACAACGCATAACCGTGCTGGGGACTTTAGCTCAAGCGTTTGAGTTCCGGTCAGTCGGTGTTCTACGCGTCCGAGCGTGCGCCGTAACCGCCGCCTCCGGCGGTTTGGATGGTAATACCTTCGCCGGCTTGGACCTCAAATCTGGTCATCGATTCACGGGGCTCATCACCGTTGGAGCCGTGTCGGATCACGCTGCCGGGTTGGCCGTTGGCACCACCGGCGAGTCCCCAGGGCGCGGTGGTGACTCGCGAGGTGCCAGCTACCACTTGTGCTTTGCCGCGCGTCAACGTCAGGTGTCGGATCAGTCCGTCACCGCCCCGGTAGCGCCCCTCACCGCCGGTATGTTCCGCAATTTGATAGGCCTCTACGCGCAGTGGGTACTCGCGTTCGATGACTTCACACGGAGTGTTGCGCGTGTTGGTCATGTGGGTGTGGATCGCTGAGGCGCCATCTTGATCGGGCATCGCACCCTGGCCACCGCCGTAGGTTTCAACATAAGAAAAGTACTGCCCGGTGGTCTCGTCGAAACCACCGATGGTCATGATCGACATCGACCCCGAGGATGCCGCAGGCACCTGTTCGGGGGCGAATTCATAAAACGCCCCGAGCAGCGCATCGACGATGCGCTGGGAGGTCTGAATATTGCCGTTGGCCACCGGCGCGGGAAATTGAGCTGCCACCAGTGATCCTTCTCGGGTGGTCACGCTAATGGGTTCCATCAGCCCGGCATTTGAGGGCAGGGTCGGGTCCGTGAGCAGTTTGATCACGTAGGCCACACAGCCTTCGGTGACCGCCCAAGAACAGTTCACGGCGCCGTCCACCTGATCATCGGTGTCGCTGAAGTCCACGAACAGCTCATCTCCGGAAACTTCGACCGTGACTGTGATCGCCACGTCGCGCTGTTGATTTCCGTCGTGTTCTAAAGCATCGGTGAAAGTCCCCGTACCGTCGGGCAGTTGTTCGATTGCCGCTCGCGTGCGGCGGGCGGCATACTCGACCAGGGCACGGGTGGATTGTGCGAAACGCTCGGTGCCCCATTCATCGAGCAGTTCGTGGATGCGGCGCTCGCCTAACCGGTTGGCAGCCACCTGGGCCATGATGTCGCCGCGGGTTTTGTCCTGGGTCCGAATATTGGCCAGCATGACGGACAGCAGCTCCTGGCGCAGTGAGCCTTGGGCAAAGAGCTTGACCGGGGGGACGCGAACCCCTTCCTGAAAAATCTCAGTGGCATGCGTCGCCATCGAACCCGGGGTGATGCCACCCACGTCAACGTGGTGAGCCATATTGGCCACAACCGCGATCAGCTCGTCCTGCCAGAAGACCGGGGTAATCACACACATATCGGGCAAATGCGAGCCACCCAAATACGGATTGTTGGTGATCAACACGTCACCTTCGACAAGACGATGCGCGCCATATTCGGCCAGGGCGTTTTTGATCATCGTGGGCATGAGCCCGAGATGTAACGGGATGTGTTCGGCCTGTGAGATCAGCATGCCGTCCGGTCCGTAGATACCGGCCGAACAGTCGCGCCGGTCTTTGATGTTGGGTGAATAGCTGGTCTGGATCAGCGCGGTGCCAA
>CALBOC010000155.1 GCA_937896705.1 uncultured Micrococcaceae bacterium
CCCCATAATAGTAACGGCCAGCGGAAATCTGCAGGCCACGTCATCGTCGATACGCTGGTCGCTCACGGTGTCGAGCGCGTCTACAGCGTGCCCGGTGAATCTTTTCTAGATGTTCTCGACGGACTCGCCGATTCTCCAATCCAAAACATTGTGTGCCGTCACGAGGGTGGCGCCACGTACATGGCCGAGGCCGAGGGCAAGCTGCACCAAACACCCGGTGTGGCCATGGTAACCCGTGGCCCCGGTGCTGCCAATGCTCACGTTGCGCTACACACCGCCTGGCAGGACTCCACCGCGATGGTGCTGTTTGTGGGGTTGATTCCTTTCGAACACCGCGAAAAGGAAGCCTTCCAAGAATTTGATCCGCACGCCTGGTTCGGTACCGGAACCAAACGCGTCATGGTGCTCGACCACGCCGATCGTGCCTCGGAAATTGTTGCCGAGGCAATGTTTGCCGCGGCCTCGGGACGTCCCGGCCCGGTTGTTGTCGGCCTGCCGGAAGACATTATTCAGCAAGAGATTGATGCCCGGTTGCACCCGCAAATCCCGGTTGCCGGTGGCGGGATGTCCGTTGACGACTGGAAGCAACTGCGCGAGGCGCTGCTTGAATCCGAGAAACCGCTGTTTATTACCGGTGGTAATGACTGGACTGCCGAAGCCTCCAAGCAGCTCAGCGAATGGCTGGAAGAGCACAAGATCGCCGGCGCGGTCGAGTGGCGTACCCAAGGTACCATCCCGTTCGACTCGCCATCCTATGTCGGTCCGATGGGGTACGGCCGTCCAAAGCCGACCTACGACCTGCTAGAAGAAACCGACCTCATTGTCTTCGTCGGGACGGTTCCCGGCGATACGGTCACCGACGGATTTACGATCCGACAGAACTGGGACAAGAAAAACTTCCTGGTCACCATCGACCCGGCTCTGCGTGGTCGTTCGGGTCCGGTTTCCCACCAGATCGTGGCCAAGCCAGCAGATTTTGTGCGCGACCTGGTTCGTATGGAGTTACCGAATAAGCCAGAGTGGGAAGCTTGGACCGCCAAAATGCGGCGCCAGCAAGAAGAATTCGCGGCACTGCCAACTGAAAACATTGACGAGGGTCCCGCATCGATGAATGCGATGATGGCCAAACTCGTCCCAACCTTGCCCTATGACGCAATGGTCACCTTCGGTGCGGGCGAGCACACCAACTGGGTGCACCGCTACTTCCCAACCCACCATTACGGGTCACTGATTTCTGCGCGCAACGGTTCCATGGGGTATTCGATTCCGTCAGCGGTGACCGTATCCCTGGATAATCCGGGCAAACGCGTCGTGACCGTTGCCGGGGACGGCGAATTTTTGATGAACGGTCAAGAGCTTGCCACCGCAGCACAATACGGTGCAACGCCGTTAGTCATTGTGATGGATAACCAGGAATACGGCACCATCCGTAGCCACCAGGAACGCGACTACCCAGGTCGGGTATCCGGCACACAGTTGAAGAACCCAGATTTCGCGGCCATGGCGAATGCCTTTGGCGGATGTGGGGTTCGGGTCACCGACAACTCCCAGATCCCCGCTGCTCTTGAGGCTTGCTACAACGCCATCGATAACGAGGGCAAGTTCGCGCTCATCCATTTGATCGTAGAGCAGCGCCAACAGGCATACTAACTCCTTGAGCAACGAACGGGAGGACGAA
>CALBOC010000156.1 GCA_937896705.1 uncultured Micrococcaceae bacterium
AGGTCCCGAGATTTGGCGAGTTTCTCACGCGTGGTCCATAAAGAGCGGACAATCGCTAGAGTCTGACGGTCGTTGATCTCATGAATGCCGGAAGTCTTGCGCCAGGGATCTTTCCGTGGTGGCTTATTCGGTCTGGCGAGCAGCGAATCAAACTCTTCATAGGCAATCTCGAGTTTGTGCTCGCCTTCAAGCTCCGCAATCATCGCTTCTCGGAGTTCGTGCAAGAATTCTACGTCCAACGCGGCGTAGTTGCGCATGGCTTCTGTCAGGGGACGCACCGACCAGTCCGCCGCCGAATGCTCTTTTGCCAGGGTGATGTTGAGCTTGCGTTCCAGCAGTGCAGATAAGCTCACCCGAGGATATCCCAATAAGCGTCCGGCAAGTTCGGTGTCGAATAACCGGTCGGGCCATAGGCCGGCCTGATGCAGCGATGGCAGATCTTGGATGGCTGCGTGCAGAATCCACTCAACACCCGACAGCGCTTCTTGAAGCGGTTGTAGATCATCTAAAGCTTCCGAGTCGATGAGCCAAATGGTTTCAGAATCCCGTTTGAGCTGAATTAAAAACGCGCGTTGCCCATAGCGGTACCCGCTGGCGCGTTCAGTGTCCACGGCAACTGGGCCAGACCCCTGTCGTAGCTTTTCAGCGGCGTGATGTAATTGGGTTTCAGTGTCGATGACGGGCGGAATCCCGCCTGTGGGTGTCTCGATAAGGACCGGCTCTTGACCGACGGCCGGTGTCTGAGGTGCAGGGCTAACCCCGCGTGACTCTTCCGAATCATCTGCGGCGAGACGGGCGCTAGAAATCGTTATTTCCTTCGTATGTGATTCAGGGGAATGACACCATCTGTGGTCGGTGGTAAACCAGCGAACGTGCACACCATATCGCTCCACGCGGTGAGGTGTCTATCGAGGTGGTCCCCGGCAGGAGTCCACGAGGCTCGCAATTCTAAGTCTATAGTCTCGAGTTGCTGGTCGATCATCCCAAAGCTTTGTGACAGCACCCGGCTGGCTGTTCCGCCCGGCTGCCGGTAGGTGGCCTCTGCTTCGTCAAGGGCCTCTACCATCCAGGTCCACGCAACCTCGGAGACCAACGGATCTTCCCCGAGATCAGATTCGAGACTGGTTCGAATGTAGGTAATGATCCGAAAATTTCCATCCCAAATGGGCGAATATTGTGGGTTATACAACAGGATGAATCGGCCCACGGCCAAGGCTTCACCGTTTTGGTCCGCGACGTCAGCAGACATCGCCACCGCATAAGGTGCCAGCTGTGCCGGTGCCGGCACCTCAGCGAGCTCTACTTCACTCCGCGTATCAGCCTGCCGCAGCTGGTCGAGTACAACCCGGAAGGTCTGCGGCGCGGAGTTCAAACTGTGCGCCTGAGCTTGTTGGGGATTCACAATTCCAGGTTAAACCCCCACTTGAAGGATTTAGTGGCGGCGCGCCGAGCGTATTGGCACTGGAAATTAATCTGTGCTATTTGTCAAATCTAGGCTCAGCGAGTTGATGCAGTACCGAAGATCAGTGGGAGTGTCGAAGCCTTCTCCTGCGAAAACGTGACCCAGGTGAGAATCGCAGTTGCTACACCGGACTTCGACCCTGGTCATGCCCATAGATTTGTCTTCTATGTAGGTGATCCGCTCGTTATCTGTTGGAGCATAGAACGATGGCCATCCACAGCGTGCATCAAATTTGGTTGAAGAGGTGAAGAGCTCCTCGCCACACGCCCGGCACGAGTACGTGCCAGCTTCTGTAGCATCCCAATATTCGCCGGTGTATGGTCGCTCCGTGCCCGCTTGACGCAGTACGTGGTACGCCTCCGGGCTGAGGCGCTCACGCCACTGTTGATCTGTCAGGGTGCGTGCCTCGTCACGAGAAAGCGACTTATCGGCCGCAGTAGCTGAAGGGTCCGAGGGTGTCATAGCATCATGTGTCATGGTGCTAATCTATCGCTCGGCTGGTGCGGGGTCGAGACATTAACCTGACTGCAAAACACCGCCATACGCAATCAGGCGAATGTCAGCGACACGCTGGAGAAAATGTTGCTTTCAAGTAACAATGTAGCCATGGGTGATGACAACCTACGTAACCGCGTCCGAATACCATTC
>CALBOC010000157.1 GCA_937896705.1 uncultured Micrococcaceae bacterium
GATCATCGTTGAACCGGCAGGCACCATAAACCATGTGCTGATTCAATCAACACTGTAGACACTTTCAAGCCGCGATAGCCCCGTAATCGCTGAGCGCACGGTATGCCTCGGCGACTTTCTTGTCTTTTCGGCTCAACCCTAACTGATCAAAAAGTCTTTGCATTAAATGCTGGTTAAACTTCCGCCGCTTCCAGGAGGCTATGGATATCACAGTTTGATCCGCAGTTTGCTTTTCCTGTCGGTCTTCGACCTTCAGCAGGTTAAGCGCCGTCAACGAAGCATTGACTTGGGTGTGAATCGCCTCTTTCCTTGTCGACTGGCAATGCACCAAGCCTGTGTACTGCTTGGCATCGCGAAACTGAAACTCTATCTGAAAGCGGGCTTTGTAGTGCTTGACTAACGTCATGGCATCGAGCTCCGTATCGGTTGAGTACAGCAATGCCCGCGACCGGGTCTTGCCATTGAGCCAGACGAGCATCACGACACGGATGGTTCGCTTCATGGATTTCGAATAAAGCCGCTGCGTATAGACTTCGACGCCATCATCTGGGGCTCTCACCTTGTCAAAACGCTCAAGGTTCCCATCAAAATCCACCTTGCCGTCAAAGCGCTTCGGTCGCCCTGACCCGGAGTATTGGCCGGTGTACAACCACTGCAGATCAGCGTCACACCTCAGTTTTCCGACCACGTGAAAGCCCGCCGCTGTCACCGGCTTCACGAACTTCAGCTTGCTATACCAAGCGTCGCAGGCAATATGAGAAACGCTCAGTTGGCGTAACGACGGTGCCACTTTCAATACGTGCTCGGCATAAAGATCGGCCCTCGTCTTATTCTCCTGATCCAGCGTCTGCTGGGCCTCGATCGAATAGGCCGTGTTGGATCGCAAGTCCACGACGCTGACCAAAGAAATCTCCAATCCGCGCTCCACCGTCCCGGCCGCTCCATGATAGAACTGGCCCAGCCCTTCGGTCCTCTTGCCGGACTTACTCATAAAACTCGCATCAATAACCGCGATGCAGTCCGCCTGGTCGCCCAAGACACGGCTCAACAGCAGCTGGTTGAACTGCGCAAAAGGGAACCATCGTCGATACCACCGGCTGAATCGTTTTTCGCTCATCTCGCTATAACGACTGAGATTGCGAAAGGTCGCTTTGCCTTGGAAGACCATCAGTACTTCCAGTAGTGATGCCATGAAGCGCTTTTGCGGCTTGTTCAGGGTAGACAACGCGTCGAGCAAGGTATTTACTATAGGGGCCATGGGCGGTTTCGGGGCATTTGTAGTCTTCGTAAACCACATTTTCCCAGTTTCCGCCCGTGGTTCCTACCCAAAAACCATCTTAAAACTGTCCGAAGTGTTGAGTCTCGGAAACCACATTTTCTCAGTTTCCGCCCGTGGTTCCCACCCCAGAATCATCTCAAAACTGTCCGAAGTGTTGTGTTTGGGGGAAGGGTGGATGTCCAGTTAGTTTGTTTGGGGGAAGGGTGGATGTCCAGTTAGTTTCGTCTATCGGTGAAAGAGTTCCTACTTGC
>CALBOC010000158.1 GCA_937896705.1 uncultured Micrococcaceae bacterium
TAGGACCAGTTCTCTAACGCCAAGGAGGACGGCACCAGGCGCATGAACCCGGTGATCTTATTATTCTTTTCCGCGCGCTGTTTGATCAGCTGCAACACTGACATCGCAAAGGTTAGCGAGAAAATGCCGGTGGCAATCACGGCCACGGACACGTGCGAGATCAACCACCAGGACTGCAGGGCCGGTTGCACGTTGCCGACCGGGGTCGGGAAGCCCACGGTTGCGGCCATCATCATCAACAGCACCACACCCGAGACGAAGGTGCCGACAAAGCGCAGGTCTTTGCGGATCAAAAACAGTAGATAGACCACCGAGATGACCAGGGCCCCCGAGGTCATGAACTCATACAGGTTGCCCCAGGGTGCCCGGGATGCCGCCACGGCCCGAGCGATGACCGCGAAGGCGTGGGCCAGGGTCGCAACCGCCATGATCGCCACCGCAATATTGGCCGCGGGCCGTTTGACGCCGTCGGTGTATTCCATATCGTCGGAGACCAGCTGGCGGCGTTTGGTCGAGCCGCTGGGCTCATCGACGCCGGGGCCACCGGCACCCACGAGTTGTTTGGACTGCTGGGTTTCGAGTTCGGCTTCAAGCTTGCGAATGGAGCGCGAAGCGGTGGCCATGTCCCAGGAAAACAGCAGGAACGCAACCAAGTAAATAAAGGATGCGATCAGCATGAACAGTTCGCTGTACTGGGCCAGCGTTTCATTGACGGGTGTCATGAGTCCTCCGATGTGGTTGGCGGGATGACCGGCCAAGTATTGTCGAATGTTTGACGAAGCTTGATGTTTTCATCGCGGAGTCCGAAGGTCTCACCGCGAGCTAACAGCCCGTATTCGATGACGGTGTGACCATCTTGTTCACTGGCTTTGACCCAGGCGCGACGACGACGCACATACAGGGAAAAGACCAGCGCGATCAATGCCAGGGTCGCAAAAAAGCCCACACCCCATTTGGACGGATCGTAGTGCAGGTCGAGTCCGACGTAGCGGTCCCAGGATTCAAAGGTAATGCTACCCATGTTTTCTGGGAGCTCATACGTGTCGCCGACACCCAGGGTGATGCCGCCGTAGTCGTTATTGCGGGAGTTGAGTTCGGTCATGCTCTCGGTATCGAGCACATAGACGTTCTGCGGGATGCCAGAGTCCAGTCCGATATCGCCGTAGTACGAGTTCAAAATCATCTCGGGGTTATACGCATCGGGGTCAATCGATACCGCGACGCCGTCATCACCGGTATACGAGGTCGGGAGGAACATTCCAACAAACCCGAGCTGTTCGGGGCGAGCATCAGGGACCTTCAGCACAACCAGCGAGCTGTTGACGTTGGCGTCTTGAATCTGGGCAATGACCGGGCCGGAGTAGGCCACGTCGCCGTTGCCGTCGGTGACCGTGATATTGGGCGCGTACCCATTGCCGACCAGGAAGATCCGGACCCCATCAATGGTCAGCGGGTCGTTGACTTTAATCTCATCCTGATAGGGTTCCTCACCCGGTGCGGGGATGACTTCCATGCTGGCCGTGTAGTCCAGTGCCTGTCCGAAGTGCGATTCGGATTCGCGATCGAACACGACATCGAAGTCTTCTAACTGGATGGAAAACGGGTGGAGTCGGTCCTCAGAAAATGCCGTGCCGGGGGTAAAGGAGTCATAGGAGACCAGGTTGTTAGTAAAGCCTTCGCCTTCGACGATGATCTTCTGGCCCTCATATTTATACAGGCCACCGATCCCCATGAACACGATGACGCCTAACAGGCCAAAGTGGAACAGGATGTTACCGATTTCGCGGGTGTAGCCGCGTTCAGCGCCAACGGAGCCGTCGCGCAGTTCGGTGCGGTACCCGGCCTTTTTCAAGATGCCTTCGGCATCCACCAGGGCCTGGTTCGGGGTGGGGCCGTGGGCTTCCAGCACCAGTTGGCCGTATTCGGGTAGGCGTGTGAGGTTGCGTGGCGTCCGGGCTGGGGGCTGGCGCAGGGTTTTGAAGTGTTGGCGTCCGCGCGGCCATAAACAGCCCACCAGCGAAACCATCAGTAACAGGTAGATCGCCGAGAACCAGACCGAGGAGTAGACGTCAAACATTCCCAGCGCATCCAAAATCGGCCCGAGTGTGGGGTTATCTTCGATCCAGGTTTCGACGACGTCGGCACCGGCTCGTCGCTGTGGGAACAGCGAACCGGGTACCGCAGCAACGGCCAGGAGCAACAGCAGCATCAGCGCGGTGCGCATACTGGTCAGCTGGT
>CALBOC010000159.1 GCA_937896705.1 uncultured Micrococcaceae bacterium
AGGATGCCGACACCGCCGACGACCCAGACCCATCCGGGAATCGACGCTGAAGAATTTTCATCGGCGGTATTTTCGGCGTTCGATGTGCCCTGAGTATCGTCGGAGTCAGTGGCTCCCGCGGTGGGGGCTGGTTCCTCTCCCACCGCGCCGCAACTTTCCGGAGTGCCATTGGCTGGTGCCTCTGGATCCGCATTCGTGAAGTTGAACCGTTCTTCACCGGTGTGCCCGTCCGAGTAGATAACTCGGTAAGCGACGGTATATTCACCTTGCGGCAACGTTTCACACAGCGGGACGGCAAGCTCATAGCCTTCTACGACAACCTCACCGTCTTGCCATTCGTTGCCTTGGTCGTCCGTGACACGAATTAAATTCGTCAATCCCTCACCGGTGAGAGGAGTCCCAGAGAAGCGTAACCGCACCTCATCCGGAGTAGTTTCGACCGTGGACCCCATCTCGGGGGTGGACTCAACCAGCACATCGTGTGCGTGTGCCGTCGAAGGTGCCGTCATAAGTCCAACAGCGGTGAACAGCACGGCAAGCCAGAGGCCAAGCCGGGTAGAAACAGTGTGTTGCATATCTTCCTTCCCAAGAATGCCTTGGGTCAATCCGACGAATGTGGAGGGCCGATCCCACAGGTTGGCCACATCTACGCTAGTACGGGCGGTCCGCGAGTCCATCGCGTGGGCGCGATATTCATCGGATGGGGAACCCACACCCGACCTGTAGGGAATTGTTCGCATACTCGATCGGTACTGAGCGGCGAACTAGCCCACAGAAGGTTGATCGGTGTGAGCAGTAGCCAGGCGACGATGATCAGCAGGCTACGTTCACCATGCGCAATAACCCAGGTAGTCAATGCGACGGCAAGGAGGTGAGCAAGAAGCATGACGGCATCCGTGCTTCCGGTGCTATGAGCCGCATGATCTATGTGTGCAAGCTGAGCTTCAGCAATCGGTGCTGCGCCATGATGCTGATGATGCCCATTGGGGAGGTCGGAAACCCCAGTGTATGGCAAAGAATAGAGCAGGTGGAAAGCCACTTGGCCGAAAACAATGGTAGCTGTAGTACCCCATGTGGCAACTCGCCGTCCCGCAAGCGCAACAGCAATCGGTGCGGTCAGGGCAGCTGAAAACACTAAGAGCTGCCAGGGGATGTTTTCTATAGAGCCATGGGTAACAGAGTGTGCTGCCTGGTGGCTTCCGGCAGCGAAGAGTACCGCAAGTAGCGCGACAACCCAGCCGCGCCATAATCGAGCAACGCCGGAGCGACGAGCGCGCGACGACACTGCGTGGTCCGTCATATACTCTCCTGGGCGCAGCACAGCAAACGTGCTAGCGGTTCTGTGAGGGGGGGATCCTCCCCCATTAAACCATGCTTTACTGAACCTTTACCCGAATGTCTGGTACAAGCAAAAGACGCCCCGGTCAATACCGGAGCGTCTTGGTTCTTCGAAGAGAACTTATAGCTTATTTTTTCTCGCCGGTGGCGGCAGCCTTCAGTTTCGAACCTGCAGACAGTTTCACACCGTGGCCGGCTGGAATTTCAATTGCTTCACCGGTACGTGGGTTCCGGCCGGTGCGTGCAGCACGGTTTGTGCGCTCTACTGAGAACCAGCCTGGGATGGTGATTTTTTCACCTTTGGAAACCTGCGAGGCGAATACCTCAAATACAGCGTCCAGCACACCATTGACGGCGGTGGCAGAGTTACCGGATTTTTCGGCAACGGCTGCTACAAGTTCACTGCGGTTCATAGCCATATGTCCTCCTGGACTGTGGGTTGTTCAAACCCGACGGGCGCCGGGCTCCTTTTGGAAAAGCTACCACCATTGGCGCGCTTTGTGGCGCTTTTATGCGCGATTTTCGCGGAATTTCGCGGAAATCTGCCGTTTTTTAGCAAAATGTCGCCTAAATCTCAGGATCTTCCCAGTAATCATGCGGTTTTGTGACATTAACTGCCTGACGAAAAACCTACAACCTCGTGCCGCATGGGGCTATTTTCGGCGGTACATGCGGTAACTCATGGTGGCCATCAACAGGCTCAGTAAGGCGATGGCACTGGTGAGGACGACCCCTGTGACCTTTGTCTCCATCAGGATGTTATTGGCGGTGAAGAACGCCAAGGTGGCCATGACCGTCAAGATCGCGCCCACAAGGGTGAGCAAGCCGAACACGATCATTCCCACCATTCCCCACACTCGACCGGTACGCGCTGATGTTTTTCGCGCTTCTTCCACCGAGCTCGGTGGGGAATCAGGCTCAACAAGATCTTTCGCGGTGGCAGTCGGCGGGGTCGTTTCGGTGACTTCTTGTCTGTCAGTTTCCGATGGTTCGTCTACAGCCGGGTGGCTCTGGGGTGCGGGTGTTTCGACATGTTCCTCCCCTATCACTTCCTCGATGGGATCAGCAGCGGGCACGACCTGTTCAGTTTCAGAAGCCTCCGACATAGGCTCGGACGCCGTTGCAGTGTCTTGCTGCTTGGACAATTCCTCATGGTGTGGCTCTTCCGTGTCCGAGACTTTCAGGAACTCCGGCTGCTCAAGATTTTCTCTTGCGATAACAGATTGCGCCGGCGAATCGCTGAGGTCCTCGATGCTCGCTTCACCCACCTCCCCGGCAGCTTCGTCTGCGGGTATCTGACTATCTGGGTACTGGCGGGACCCTGTGGGTTCGCTTGATGCTTCTACCGATACTCCTGGATCCACCCCAATAGCTGCACTCCTAGGCTCCGTGTCCCCCGTATATTCTGCGGTGAGTCGAGTTTCGGCAGCCAGCTCGTCCGGAGCTAGCACGTCAGCACTCTCTGGGCTCCAAAGCCGCGGGGGCAGTGGCTCATGTTCTGCCCCAAAAGTCGGCAGCACACTCGCTTCGATGGACTCGTGGTCCCGATCGACGGCCTCAGTTGATGGGTCAGGCTCAGGAGAAGAGAGACCGTTCAGGGTCGCCCCTAAATCAAGCAGATCATCGGGCTGATCATACAGCTCGCCCCACAATTCATTGAGGGTAGTCGCGCCGCGATCCTCTGCGAGTTGCAACACGATCTGCGCGGTTTGTTCTACGGTGCTGTCAGCCGCGCGCTCATCATAGAGATTTAGGGCCTTGAGCACTGTGGAAGGCTGATGATCCGGTAAGTCGGGTAGCAATTCTCGAGCCAGCGCCCGGCAGTCTAACCAGTGGAAGTGCGGCAACTCGATGCCACTGCGACGACTCGCTGCCTGGAAGATCTCTTTATCCGCGTCACGATAGTAGCTGATGAGGGGCAGTTTACCGACGACCATACCGAGCTGGGATAGCGCCTCAGACCAAGAGACAGCGTTTACAGGAGTTTCGGCGCCGGCGTCTGATGTGGGCGGAATAATGGAAATGTTCTCCAGGCGGGTGATCTGTCCATCCACCATTTTGAGGTACGCGGCTTGGGAGACCGTGGCGGGATCCAGCTGGGTTGTTTGCATGGAAATGGCCACAAAACTCAACGATGACATAGTTATGCCGCCTCCGCATTTCTCAGTTATTACAGCCAGGATAGCGCATGGGGTTAGCAGGCTAGGACATCTACAAACCGGGCGTGGGGGAAGCCCCATCTTGGCACGACCTTGGTTAAACAAAACTGACCAACGGAAAACCGTTGGTCAGTTTTGATAAAGATTATGACGTTACCAGGATGACTTCGTCACACCAGGAAGTTCGCCACGGTGCGCCATATCACGCAGGCGTACACGGGAGATACCAAACTTCTGCAGGGTACCGCGTGGACGGCCGTCAATGGAGTCACGGTTCCGAACACGGACTGGAGAGGCGTCGCGTGGTAGCTTCTGCAAGCCTACGCGCGCTTCTTCGTGCTCTTCGTCAGTAGCGTTTGGATCGACCAGCTGAGCTTTCAGCTTTTTGCGACGTTCTTCGTAACGAGCAACGATTTCTTTTCGCTTCTCGTTTTTAGCAATCATAGATTTCTTAGCCAATGCTTAGCGCTCCTCTCGAAAATCAACGTGTTTACGGGCTACCGGATCGTATTTCTTCAACGTAATACGGTCTGGATTATTCCGGCGGTTCTTACGAGTGACGTAAGTAAAGCCGGTGCCAGCGGTTGATTTCAGCTTGATGATGGGGCGCAAGCCCTTTTCGCGTGCCATTAGAGCTTCACTCCCTTAGCGATGAGTTCTGAAAT
>CALBOC010000160.1 GCA_937896705.1 uncultured Micrococcaceae bacterium
GAGTGCAAGATGGCCAGCATGTATTCGCGTGGCCCTCGGGTGCCGTCCCTGCGGGATTCCATGCTGCGCATCGCCAAGGTAATGGGCGCACCGAGCACCAGGAAGATCGGGATGACCATGGTCAGGATCATGTGGTTGACCATGTGGGCCGAGAACATGACCAGCCCATAAATCGCCGGGGCGCTGGAGGTGTCCCACACCAAGATGGCCAGCCCGATGAAGAAGACGATGGTGCGACGAACGGGCCACCGGTCCCCGCGGTCGGCCAGTTTGCGAATGGCGCGCAGGTACCAGATGGCCAGGAAGATCGCCACGGCTACCCACAGCCAGTTGAAGCGCCACTCGGTGAGCCAACGAATGGCGGTGAGTTCTGGTGGCAGCTCGTATTTGGTGGTGATTCTGGCCGGGGAGGCATCCGGGGGGATTTCTTCGGGTTTTGGCGGTTCCGAGCTTCCCAGCAGGGTTGCGGTTACCATGACGCCGACCATGATCACGACTTCGACGGCGATCAGTTGCCACAGGGTTCGGCGCGCGCCGGCCGGCGGTTGGGTGGTGCCGGTTTTCAGCCGCGGAATGACCCGCACCCGGTGGGCTAACCCGATGAGTCCCAGCGCGATCGTCAACACCGACTTGAGCACGACCATTAGCCCGTAGGGGGCCAAGAAGTGTTCGAAGCTTTCCATGCGGATGGCCGCATTAGCGATTCCGGAACCGGCCACCAAGAAGATTGCGACCCCGGCAACGGCCGAGTAGCGGCTCAGCACCGTGTACACCAACGGTTGCGTATGACCTTTTGTGATCTTGGGTCGCACCTGCGAGGTCCCGACCAGCGTGGGGGCAAGCATTGCTAACAGCACCAGGCCACCGACCCACAGCAGTACCCCCAACAGGTGCAGCCCGATGGAGTTGACCGCAGCGAAGTGGTCGTCGCCCGAAGAGGAGTGCCCCACCAGTGCCAGCGGGATGACGCCCGCCAGTGAGATGCCTGCGGCCCAGGCCATACCGGTTGGGCTGCGCAGCGCGAAGATCAGACTGGTCACGACCGCGGCGATGATCGTCATCCAGAACCAGGCGCGGCCCACCGCGATGGCCATGACGTAGTCAAGCATGCCCTCAGAAAAGCCCTGGGAGGTGTTGACCGGCATGCCGGCAACATCAGAGTAGGTGAATACGATTTGGGCGATCGCGCTGAACGTCCAAATGATGGCGGACACGCTGGCAATTTTGATCGTGCGAGTATACGCCGGGTGTTCTTCAGCGTCGGCGGGTGGCTGGTCTTTGCCGCGCTTGGGCATTTTGGTCCACCGCGGCAAGATGATCGCGGCGAACATCAGCGCACCGAAGGTCAGCGACCAGGCCATATTGTGGATAGCTTTCGTGGCCGGCAATGCCCACCGGGTGAGTGCTCCGGGGTCGGAGAGTTCCTGGATCCCGGTGACACCCGATTGGACCCCGATGACGATCAAAAAGACCAGACCGGTGATCACCGAGACCGGCCAGAGCCAGTTCGGTGCGGGTGTTGCCTGGGTGTTGGTTGTCGTCAACGGTGCTCCTAGGTTGCTAGACGAACAGCGGTTCGCCGATATAGCCATCTGCCGCACAGCCGGGTGGAATGGCAAAAACTGCTGACCCAATCGGGATGGTCCACAAATTCAGGTGATCAGTTTCAGCTAAGCGATCCTGAATGGGGGTGTACTGTAGCTCGACGTCGCACTGGAAGGCCACGAAAATCAGGCCGGATTCTGATACACCCGTCTGACCGTGCAGCGCATTTCCCGAAGAGGTCGGTTGTTCATCATAGTTGAAACTGCGCCGAAACATCGCCTCGTCTGAGTCGGTTGTGCGCGCTCGGCGGATATGCGCAATGTCGGAGATTACCGGGAACCCTGCGGGCCCTAATGCCTCGAAATCCGGGGCGTCGTGTTCCTGCTCGCCGGTCAGTGGCGCTCCGGACCCCAATTTGCGACCAATGACGTCTTCTTGCATCGGGCGGTCCAGTTCATCCCATTCATCTACGTTCATCGCAATCCGGCGGATTACCATGGACGTACCGTTCTCAATCCAGGGTTGCAGGGTCTTGGTGCCGCTGCCGTCGCCGTTGCCCACACCCCAGACCACCCGCTCGGCCTGATCCGAACCGCTCACCGGGTTGCCGGTGCCATCAACTTGGCCAAATAGGTTGCGCATCGTCGTGTCATCCGGGTGTGAAGCTCTAGCGTGGGTGAAACCGGTTTGCACCCACGCCACCGAAGCGAAGGCCCGCGAGTCTTTGAGTAGCATACGACGGGCGTGTGCCACCGAGAGCGGATCATCGCCTTGGATTTGGATGACCATGTCGCCTCCGGACCATGCCGGATCGAGCTGGTCAATTGAGTATTCGGGTAGTGGCTTGAGCCATGCGGGTTTCAGGTCTGGTTTGGTCCGGTCGAAGACCGCTGAACCGAACCCGAAGGTCACAGTGAGCCGAGCTGGAGCTGCGGCAAGCTCTTCGTCGAGATCAGCCAGTGCTCCGCGGCCCTGCGTCAGCCGGGCGGCGTCATCGGTGAGCAGTCGCATCATCGACGCTAGCCGATCAGCGTCCGTATCGTCGTGCAAGTGCAGACCAACGAAAACACCGTGAGCCTGCAGTGGAGTATCAACCCCGGCCTGCCGCGGCCCGTAAAACGGGATGGTGTCTGTACCGTAGGGTTCCGATACTGTGACCTGAGTATTGGCCACCCCGGGACTGACCGTGACGGGTTGTTGGAGATCACCGGGTGCGGCGGGGGCACCAACCGATGCTGCAGAATATCCGGTCGCAGCACCTATCAG
>CALBOC010000161.1 GCA_937896705.1 uncultured Micrococcaceae bacterium
AAGGCGTCAACGAACTGACCATTATGCTTGCCGGGGCACAGCTCGGTATCACCGCCTGTACTTTTGCCTTAGGCGCGATCACCAAACCAGCTGTTGATGCCTGGTTGTCTCCGTTATTAGAAGCCACCGGCATGCCAGCCTGGCTTTCCGACAGCGGATCGTTTTTGCTGTCGTTGCTGATCGTCACCTTCTTACACTTGGTCATCGGTGAAATGGCACCCAAATCCATCGCGATCGCCTACCCAGAACAGACCGCGATGGCCACGGCACTGCCTGCCCGCGGGTTCGTCTGGGTCTTGGGTCCGCTACTGCGCTGGATCAATAGCATTGCCAACCGTCTCGTCTCAGCCTCCGGCGTGAAGCCCGTAGACCGGGCCGCAGTTGGCGGCCAAGATGCCGCCACCATCCGTCAGTTAGTCGCGCACTCGGCGGCAGTTGGTACTCTTCAGGCGGATGTGGGGAGACCGGTTTGGGGCGCGTTGGATCTGGAATCACTGGAAGTCGACGAACTCATCGCTGATGACCAGGTCCTCGCCGAGGTGGCGGCCACCGATACTGTTGCCGATCTGCAGGCCGCAGCCATGGAGTCTCGGCACCTGCGCATCCTGGTTCGCGATGACCGGGATGCTTTGGGTGTGGTCCATGTCCGGGACACCTTGAACGAGCCAACAGACCGCGTTGTGGGTGACTTGGCGCGCGAAGCGCTGAGCATCCCAGCCGGGACCCTGGTCCACGAGGCGTTGCGAACCATGCAGCAGGCAAACGAACAGCTCGCCGTGGTGGTGGGCGATACCGGGGCGCTTGGTGTCATCACCTTCCACGATGCCATCCGACGACTCTTGCCCCGCCACGACGCTGACACCCCGGGTGAACCAGGTACCGGAGGCAGCACCGCAGCTAACCTGGACTGAACAGGAAGCTGAAGCCACAGTACAAAGGACCCTATGCAACCACGAACAGTCCGGATTGGAAGACGGTTTCTGTGGGCTGCAATGGTCTTGGGTTTGGTGCACGCTTTCTGGAGTTTCTACTGGGCCTTCGGCGGCACCTGGATGTTAGATACCGTCGGCCAGTGGGCGGTGGTGAGCCAGCTGCATCGGCCTGTCCAGACCTTGCTTGTGCTGCTGGGTATCGGGCTGGTCAAAACTGCCGCAGCCGTTATCCCGGTGCTGGTCGAATACGGCAAGCTCGGTGGAAGACGCTTCTGGCGGGCCATCAGTTGGGTCGGAGGCGTCGGGCTTGTCGTCTATGGCGGCGTCTATGCTGCGACTGCCCTGTTGGTGTTAGTCGGCGTGGTCGCGCCAGGGGAGGACTACAACAGGCCGGTGATGCTTGGTCATGCACTGCTGTGGGATCCGCTGTTTTTCTTTTGGGGTCTCTGCCTGGTGATCTCGTTGATTTTGACACGAGGCAGCAAACCCCGCGCAAGCTAAGGGTTACCGTGTGCTGACTGGTGCACAAGGTTTTCCCAGCTGGTCGGCTCAATTCCTAGCGTCCGTGTGGTGGCGGAGGAATCGATGACCCAGGGGCCGGTGAACTGATACGACATCGCCATGAGTTCGCGGACCATGGGACTAACCCGGCCGATGGCTTTCATCAGTCCGTTGGGCATGGTTGATACTTTGGCGGGTGGCGCTTGCAGTGCATCCGCGCTTGCAGTGGCCAGTTCACGTTGTGTCACCGGGGGATTGGTTGGCACAAACCACACCCGCCCGTGGGCATCCGGCCGTTGGGCCACCGTCGCTAAGGTTCGGGCAACGTCGTCGATTGCGGTCCAGGAATGTGGCTGATCTGCGCTACCCAGCACCCAGGCCCGTCGTCCCTTCCTCAGAGCGGGCATGTTTCGCGTCGCATGTCCGTTGGCGCCCACGCCGGGTCCAATAAAATCTGAAGCTCGCACCACCACGGCCCGAAACTTGCCATCCGCGTGAGCCTGCAGCGTCTCCCGATCCATCTGGCCTCGAAGCGTGCCTTTGAGATCTTGCGGACTCTCTGGAGTATCCGGAGTGATTGCCTCGTCGTGGTCGAGCGGACCGTACATGTAGAGATTCGACAGCGTCACAAGCACCGCGTCCGTTGCTTGCGCGGCCTGCATTAGTGCCTGATGTATTGGCGGCCATTGGCTCGCCCAGTCGGTGTACGCAGCCGGATTCATGCAGTTATAGACTGCATCGGCATCTTCTATAAGATCGATTAGTGCGCCAACGTCAGTGGCGTCGACTCGTGCTCGTTCCACGCCTGCTACTGCAGGACCGGTTCCTGAGCGGCTTGCCAAGATGACGCGAACTCCTTGGCGTTGGAGGTAGGTGGCCGTGGCTCTGCCTGCGGGTCCTGCACCCAGCACAACGTGCAACGGACCAGTGGATGGAGGAAGGTTTGTCATGGCTACTCCTCAGAAGCTCAAATCGAGAGCGGTGCTCTCGAAATAAGTATGACAGGTGCTCTGGCAACAATGCTTAGCGCTTTGTTAACACAGGTGACGGACAGCGACCCCTCGGACTTACTAGCCCGCATTACGTATGCTCGGAGGGGTGATAACACCAGCTGCAGAACGACATGTTGGAAAGAGCGGAGCCCCATGACCTCGAATCCCCTGACGTGGGTAGAGCAAGATACCAGCCTGGGTGTGGCAGAAGATCTGATCTATTCCACCACGCTGCTACGAGCGGTCCAACACGGTGACTTCACTGGTCCACTAGTGCGACTGTATCGTCCCGAGCCCACGGTCTCGTTCGGACAGCAGGATACTCGCATGCCCGGTTACGAAGCTGCACAGGAACAGAGCCAAGCCCATGGCTTTACCCCCATCGTTCGAAAGGTCGGTGGCCGTGCAGCCGCCTATCATAAAGGCTCGTTAATCATTGACCATATTCAACCTGAAGCCGACGCGATGTTCGGATTTCGCAAGCGGTTCGAGTATTTTGGGGAGCTCTTTACGACCATGCTCCAGGGGCTGGGCGTTGATGCTGCAGTCGGTGAGATCCCCGGCGAGTATTGTGCCGGCGAATATTCCGTCCATGCGAGGCTGACTCCTGAACATCGCATCAAACTCGCCGGCACCGCCCAGCGCGTAGTCAAAGGCGCATGGTTATTTTCCACCAGTCTCGTGGTGGAAAATG
>CALBOC010000162.1 GCA_937896705.1 uncultured Micrococcaceae bacterium
CTTGCTGCTGTGTTTGCGCAGGAGCTTCTTGCTGCTGAGCGGGAGCCTGCTGCTGCGTGGTCTGCTCTTGTTGCTGGGTGGCCTCTTGTTCCTGAGCGCCCGAACCACCCTGTGGCTGGGCATTGCCGCTCAGCCCAAGCTGAGCCGAGCAGGCTGGCCATGCGCCCCAGCCCTGTCCCTGCTGGACGTTTTCGGCTACCCGAATCTGCTCGCTTTTACTGGCTTCAGCAGGGTTGCCCGATCCACCGAAAGCTTCCCAGGTGGACTGCTGGAATTGCAGGCCACCGCGGTAGCCGTTGCCGGTGTCGATGTTCCAGTTGCCGCCGGATTCGCATTCGGCAAGCTGATCCCACGTGCTGCCCGTATCGGCGGACGCCGGAGTGGCAAATGCCAAGAATGGCAGCGAGATGGCTGCGGCAGCTGCGAGAGATTTTGCAGCAAATTTGCCACGTGCTGGATGAGTCATACGAGTGTCTTGCTTCACGTTGTGTTCGTCCTTTCCTTCGCGTTACCGCGATGGGGATGTCGGTCTCAGGCCAGAGCACTCCGCTAACGGGAAGGATAAAGTCTGTGTGCTAGCGGCTGCCAGAAGGATCTGCAATGGCCTGAGTTCGCTACACTACAGGTTTTCACTTCGTTATCAAAACGTTATCGAAGAAAGTGGCGTGACCTGTGCCATATTCTACAGCTTGTCGAAGAATCGACTTATCAAATGGCCAAGTCAGAAGTGGGTAAAAGCGACTCTTTTGGCGACCTTATAGTGCCCTGTGAATCAACTCTGTAAATGCTCAAATCGAGATTTAAGGATGAAAAAGTCACGAAATGGGTACGAATTGCACACGAAAGGGGGCTGGTAGTGCCGCGACACTACCAGCCCCCTTTCGAAGGATCTTTAGGTGTTCTTGTGCTAAAAATCTCCCGAGAATCGGGACAGGAGACCCAGCGCGATAATGATTCCACCCCAGAGCACCGCAAGGGTGACAGTGAGTCTGTTGAGGTTGCGTTCGGCGACACCTGAAGAGCTCAGGCCGCTCGTGACACCTCCGCCGAACATGTCGGACATCCCGCCTCCGCGGCCCTTGTGCAACAAAATCGCAAAGACCAACGCGACGGAGATGACCACCAGAATGATCTGGAGCACAAGTTCAAGATTCAACGGTTTCGTTCCATTCTTTGTCGACTAGTCGGTCACCAGGTGGTGTTCGAACCTGACAATGTTAGCAAATTCTTCATCATCGAGGCTTGCACCACCAACTAATACTCCATCGATATCTCGTTGGCGCATGATGGCAGCGACATTGTCTGCTTTGACAGATCCACCATACAACACCCGAGTACGCGCGGCAGTTCCGGTGTCGAAGCGCTCTGCGATCGCTTGCCGAATGGCTTCTGCCATTTCTTGAGCATCGCCTGGGCCAGCAACCTCGCCGGTGCCAATCGCCCAGACTGGTTCGTAGGCGATGACGAGGTTAGCTACGGTCTCAGGATCCAGTCCGACCAAGCCGGCATGAAGCTGATCGAGGGTATACGACACGTGCTCGTTGGCCTGCCGGGTCTCGAGTCCTTCACCGATGCACAGAATCGGAGTAAGGTTTTGCCGGATCGCCGCATGGACCTTGGCATTGACCAGTTCATCGGTTTCTTCGTGCACGCTGCGGCGTTCGGAGTGACCCACGAGCACGTACGAGCAGCCAAGCTTGGCCAGGAAGTCCCCGGATATATCGCCCGTGTAGGCGCCGGCATCGTGTGGCGACAGGTCTTGGGCCCCGTAGGACAGCTCGAGCTTATCGGCCATGATCAGGGTTTGCACGCTTCTTAGGTCCGTAAACGGCGGAAAAACTGCCACGTGAACGTCGTCGAAGTCATGATCGTGATCGGCCAGTGTCCACGACAGTTTCTGTACCAGCGACACCGCCTGGAAATGATCCATGTGCATTTTCCAATTCCCCGCGATCAGCGGGGTGCGGTCGTAAACGCCGTCGGTCTTTGAGGTCAATGAAACTCCTGTCGAATGTGCAACGTCGGGGTACGTTATTTGGTGAGTGCTTGGATACCTGGCAACGTTTTGCCTTCTAGGTATTCCAGTGACGCTCCCCCACCGGTCGAGATGTGACCGTAATCTGCGTCGGCGAAGCCCAGGGCGCGCACGGCCGCGGCTGAGTCGCCACCACCCACAACTGATAACCCGTCAACTTTGGTCAGAGCTTCGGCAACGGTTTTGGTCCCCGCGGCGAAATTCTCCATCTCAAAGACGCCCATTGGTCCGTTCCAGAAGACCGTGGCGGATGCGGCAATGTGGTCCGCGTACAGTTTTGCTGTCTCCGGGCCGATATCTAAGCCAAGCGCTTCCGATCCCCCGGGACCGGTCGTCATGGCGTCGACGGATACGACGGCGTGGTCTGCATCGGATCGAAACGCCTCCGCGACCACGGTGTCCACCGGAACGATGATTTTAGCTGCCCCGTCTGCTGACCGTGCCAGATAATCTTTGACCACCGGAATCTGATCTTCTTCTAAGAGTGAGGATGCGACATCGTGACCTTGGGCTTTCAGGAATGTGTAGGCCATCCCGCCACCGATCAGCAGGGTGTCTGCTCGATCCAGGAGGTTATCGATCACAGCCAATTTGTCGGAGACTTTTGATCCGCCCAGCACCACGGTGTAGGGCCGCTGTGGGTTGGCAATGAGACGATCCAGGACTTCAAGTTCGGTCGCGACCAGAGGACCCTGATAACTCGGGAGCAAGGCGGCGATGTCGTAGACCGAGGCGTGTCGGCGGTGCACGGCTCCAAAAGCATCATTGACGTAGGCGCCGTCGTCGCCGGCCAGTGCGACTATTTCTCGGGCGAACTCGGTGCGTTGAGCATCATCGTCGGATGTTTCGCGCGCATCAAAGCGCACATTTTCTACGAGCAGCACCTGGCCGGGTTCCATGGCCTGAGCGGCCTGCTGCGCGTGCGGACCTGTGACATCGTTCGCGATGGAAATTGGCGCCTCGGACAAGGCGCGCATCCGATCTGCTACCGGCGCGAGAGAAAATTCAGGATTGACCTGGCCCTTCGGCCGACCCAGGTGGGCGAGCACGATCACTTTTGCGCCGGCTTCGGCAAGCTGGGTGATGACAGGCAGCGATGCGCGGATGCGACCGTCATCGGTGACCCGGCCCTCGGATAAGGGGACGTTGAGGTCGGATCGCACAATTACGGTGCGTCCCGAGGCTGTCGGCAGCAGGTCACGGAGAGTTTGGGCCGTCATCATCTTCTCTTTGGGTCTTTGAATAGGGTCCGATCGCGTTT
>CALBOC010000163.1 GCA_937896705.1 uncultured Micrococcaceae bacterium
CGCTGGTGGCGGGCAAACCAGTGGCCTTAGATAATGTCGCCACGATCGCCGATGGGATTGCGGTGGGTCGCCCGGGCGATGTCCCGTTCTCGGTGATCAAAGAACTCTGCGATGAAGTCGTCACCGTGACCGATGATGAGATCGCGGCGGCCATCGTGTTTTTGCTGGAACGATCCAAGATGGTCGTCGAACCCGCCGGAGCCGCACCGGTGGCAGCACTGATGACCGGCAAGTTGCAAGAGGCCGGTATCGAATCGGACTCCACGGTGGCCGTACTATCTGGTGGAAACATCGACCCGATGCTGATGCTCAAAGTCATCCAGGTCGGTCTGTCGTCAGCCGGACGGTTCCTGACCGTCAAGATCCCGCTGCGTGACCGCCCGGGCGAGCTGAAAACTATCTCGCGGATCATCGCCGAAAACGACGCGAACGTCACCCGCGTGGATCACTCACGGGTTGGCGCTGGCCTCACGATGGGTGGCGTACACATCACCATCGATATGGAGACCCGCGGTCGTGACCACTCCGAACAGGTTCTCGAGAGCCTGCGCGAAGCCGGGTACGAAGCGATGGTCCAGCACTAGGCAGCTGAGGGCTGCGACAGTGCTGGCATCTTGGATTTCTCCATCAGCGCGGTCATCGTAGAAGTCGCCTTGACTAACTCAGCGACAACCGGGTGGCCAGAGGGGTTTTGGTGGACATGATCGCTGAAGTCGTTGGTGGACCAGTCTGGCTGTTGCGAACCGAGCAGGAGCTTGCTGGCGTTAATCGCTTCGATTACTTCCAACAGAATCCGGTCTTGGCGGGCCACGGTGCGTTGACCACGTAGCGCGAGCCCCAGATCGTCCTGGAGCTGGTGTAGCGCATCGGTTGCGACCAGCGTGTAGTGCTTGGGTTTGCCGGTTAACACCCCTTGGCGGGCAAGTTCGGCTTCCAGCCCTTTGACCGGGTCGAGTTTCTTATTGCCCAGGGCAGCTGAGACCGGCTTATTGTGGAACTTGTCGAGCTTTTCAAAAGCGTCGTTGAGCCCCACCGCGTCGGGGGTGCGGTACTCATCGACCCGAATGCGCGGGTTGGTCATATCCCAGGCCTGCGTTGCGTCGGCAGGCGCCAGGGTAATGGTTGCGGTGCGTTCAAACTCGATCAGCGTCAACGCCGTCCGGGCAGTAACGAACAGTGAGTCAACCTCCGCGAGTCGTGAACGGTACGGAACGGTTAGCAGCAGAAATTTCTCGATGTTTAACACACCACCAGGCTAACACCAAACTGCCCGTTTAAACGGCTAAAGGTGGTCTCTCTTATGGGGAGAAACCACCTTTAAAGCAGAATAATCAGCAGCACCGTGATGCAGGTGTGGTCATGTTAGCCGTTATACGGTTCAACCGAGATCAGTTCGACCTCAATTTCCTTACCGTTTGGTGCCTCGTAGGAGACGGTGTCGCCGGCCTTGCGACCTTCGATCGCTGAGCCCAGTGGCGAAGCCATCGAGAAGACTTCCAGGTCGGTGCCTTCAGCGATCTCACGCGAACCCAGCACGAACTTCAGGTCATTGCCGGCCAGTTTGCATTCGATGAGCATACCGGGTTTCACGACCCCGTCATCGGTGGCGGATTCGCCAACTTCGGCGTTTTCCAGCAGAGCCTTGAGCTCTTGGATTCGGCCTTCATTCTTGGACTGCTCTTCACGTGCCGCGTGATAACCGGCGTTTTCTTTCAGGTCGCCTTCCTCACGGGCCGCTTCAATGCGGTCGACGATTTCCTGACGGTAATCACCGGAGAGGTGGTCGAGTTCGTTTTTCAACCGGTCATATGCGGCTTGGGTTAGCCACGGGGTGCCGTTCGTAGTGGCCATGCCGGCCTCCTTACTTTCTCATTTATCAAACT
>CALBOC010000164.1 GCA_937896705.1 uncultured Micrococcaceae bacterium
GAGATCGCCCCCATGGACTCTTGCACTTCGTCACGGATGGATTCCCAAATCTGTGTCTTCATCTGACCAAACCGTGGATCCTTCTCGGTGTCGATGCCACGAGGCCGCGCAAACGGCACGTCGATGACTTCTTTGACCGTGGCGGGACGAGCTGACATCATCACGATGCGGTCCCCGAGCAGCAGCGCCTCTTCAATCGAGTGCGTCACCAGCACGACGGTTTTCCGTTCGGTTTCCCACAGCGCCACGAGCTCTTCCTGCATGAGCGTGCGCGTCTGGGAGTCCAACGCTCCCAGTGGCTCATCCATCAACAAGGCCGGTGAACCCGTCGCAAAGGCGCGGGCAATCGCGATCCGCTGGCGCATCCCACCGGACAGCTGATGCGGGTAGCTGTCTTCGAAGCCGCTCAGCCCAATGCGTTTGATCCACTCGGTGGCCGATGCGCGGCGAGTTTTCTTATCGATCCCGGCCATCTGTTGGCCAAAGGCAACATTATCGATCACATTCATCCAGGGGAAAATACCGTGCTCTTGGAACACAAATGCCGACGACGGGACCGATTCACTGGTCAGCGACCGCTTCACCGTCCCGGAGGTTTCTTCGACGAGGCCGCCAAGAATCCGCAACAGGGTGGATTTACCGCAACCCGAGGGCCCGACGATGCACGTAAACGAACCTTCCGGGATCGTCAGGTTGATGTCCACCAGGGCGTGGACCGGTTTTTCTGCTACGAAAATCTTATTGAGATTCTGCACTTCGTAAGCAGGTTGTTGAGTATCTGGTGAGTCACTCATCGCTGTTTACTTTCCTCTTCATTCGTGGCGGAATGCAGTTGCTAAGTCGTCGACCCGAGACCTCTCAACCTGCCCAGCAACTATTCCGCATTATCCTGCGGTGTGAAGCCTATGACATCTCGTGGCGCCGTATCGAACCCGCTTCTGTCATTACTCACGCAGCCTGACAGGCATTCGGCGAACTACCTACATATCCCCTTTAGTACCACTTTGTGTACCCCTACAGAGTATTCGGATTCACAGCGATCA
>CALBOC010000165.1 GCA_937896705.1 uncultured Micrococcaceae bacterium
TTGTGAGCCGTCAACGTTTTGTGTGGTGGTCAAGTACTCAGTCCCTCGAGTCAAAAAGACAGTAGAAAACTAGACTCCCAGAATAGTTCAATTCTGGTTGAAGATCGGATTTGCCGAAGCAACCGGCCTGAGTCTTCGCCTAAAGCTAAGGAAACTCACGTCCCATGGACTATTCGCAACAATCCAACAGAACGTGTAAATTAGCGGTCATGTCCAAAACGTCGTCAACTATCGGTCCCATAAAGGTCTTATTTGACCTGCCTCAGGTCACGATCCGTACTCGCTCTGTGTCCGAGATGGATAACAACGTGTACCTGATCACCGCCAAAACCACCGGTGCGCAGGTACTCATCGATGCTGCCGATGAACCGGATGCCATCATGGAACTGGTCGAGTCAGCCGCCGCTGATACGCCGTGCGATCTGGATCTGGTCTCGGTGATCACCACGCACGAGCACTGGGATCACATTCGCGCACTGCCCGAGATCGTGGAACGCACCAAGGTGCCCACCTCAGCTGGTGCACCCGATGCCGAAGCGATTCATGAGGCCACCGGCATTGCCGCTAAAGTCGAACTCCAACACGGCGATAAGGCACAGTTTCCCGGGATCGAATTGGACGTCATTGGACTGCGCGGTCACACTCCCGGCTCGGTTGCTCTGGTCTATGTGCCCAACGGCGACGAACCGACCATCATTTTCTCGGGTGATTCGTTGTTCCCCGGCGGCGTCGGCAATACCTGGGAGGATCCGCAACGGTTTGATTCGCTGCTCACTGATGTGACCGAACGCGTCTTTGCGGTCTACGACGACGACACGGTCGTACTGCCCGGCCACGGTGGCTCCACCGTGTTGGGCAACGAGCGGCCACACCTGGACCAGTGGCGCCAGCGCGGCTGGTAGTTCGTGCTACGCGCCGGCACCTGCCCGGTTAGATAAAGTAATCCAGTTCTTTGTGCCCGACAATGAAGAGGCGTCGGAACGGGTAGACCGTGACGTCTTGGCCGTCCGGGCCGGTATAGGGCGGATAGGCGGCGAGCATCTCGGCCTTGTACCGCAGCACGAACGCATCGTGCAGGGTGGTGCCGTGGGCAGCATCATGCTCGGCCAGTTTCTGGAGCACGGGACGCAGTGCTGCACCCTTGACCCAATCAAAGACCGGATCCGGACCCGTGAGCACCTGGTGATAGGTGGTCTCCCAGACATTGGGCCGGAAGCTGTGCTCCAGCAGCATCCGGGTATAATCTTCGACCGAATGCACCGTCTCTCCGGTGTAGGCCGCATCTTTAGCAACCGAAAATTTCTCTTCGGCGGCGAGCTCTCCGATGTACTGGTGGGAACGGGCCACGCTGTTGCCCGGGACCTGCATCGCAAACCACGCACCTGGTTTCAGGGACTCCAACCAGCCGCTGATGATCTCGATGTGGTTGGGTATCCACTGGAACATCGCATTGGACACGATGACATCGGTATCGGCCGGGGGCATCCACGTGCCGGCTTCTTGCTGCGCAAACGAAACGTTGGCCCACGCGTCGTCGTCGCGGCTGGCCACCAGTTGTTGGGCATCCTCAATCATTTCCGCTGACGCGTCATACCCGGTGATCTGCGCTTCGGGCCACCGGTTGGCCAGCGTGACCGTCATATTGCCGGGGCCACACCCGATATCGAAGACCTTTTGCGGTGCTTCCAACTGAATCGCATTGGTCAGGTCGACAAAGGGGCGAGCGCGGTGACCGGCAAAGTGGGCATATTGGGCGGGATCCCATACGAAGTTTTCCATAGCCCAAGCCTAAACCGCTGGCTGTGGGGTCTGACAGGGCAGCGTTATGAATCGCAATCTTCGTCCAGCCGGGCACTGACCCCCGGGGCACTAGGATGGGTCAGGTGCAACTGACTGATTTTATCCCTGACCCTGACCGCGGCGAAGAACTCGAGCCGGTGCTGCTCTATGATCGATTTGTTGAGTGGACCGGCCAGCGCGGCATCGACCTGTACCCCGCCCAAGATGAGGCGGTCACCGAACTGGCCGACGGTAAAAACGTCATCATGGCAACCCCGACGGGGTCGGGCAAATCGATGGTGGCCCTGGCCGCGCACTTTTATGCGCTCGCCAATGGACAAACCAGCTACTACACCGCGCCGATCAAGGCCCTGGTATCCGAGAAATTTTTTGATCTGATCGAGATCTTTGGAGCCGAGCACGTCGGGATGGTCACCGGCGACTCGGCGATCAACCCGGATGCTCCGATTATTTGTTGCACCGCCGAAATTTTGGCGATTCATGCGCTGCGGGAGGGCTCGGGACTTGAGGTCGGGCCCGTGGTGATGGATGAGTTCCACTTCTACTCGGACCCGCAGCGCGGTTGGGCCTGGCAAGTGCCCCTGCTGGAGCTGCCGCAGGCGCAGTTCGTGCTGATGTCCGCCACCCTGGGTGATACCAGTTTCTTTGAAACCTCCTTGACCGAGCGCACCGGTCGAGAAACGGTCACGGTGTCGTCCGCGACCCGGCCGATCCCGTTGTACTTTGAGTATTCGGAAGTTCCGGTGCAACAGCAGGTCGAGACCTTGGTGACCTCCGAACTGGCCCCGGTCTACATCGTGCATTTTTCCCAACTGGATGCGGTCGAACAGGCCACGAATCTGGCCTCGATCTCTGTGACAACCCGAGCCGAGAAGGATCGGATCGCCGAGCTGATTCGTGAGTTCCGATTTAGTTCAGGGTTCGGCAAAACCCTAAACCGGTTGATCCGCCAGGGCATCGGCGTCCACCACGCCGGGATGCTGCCCAAGTACCGTCGCTTGGTAGAGCGACTGGCCCAAGAAGGTTTACTGAAAGTCATCGCCGGGACCGACACGCTGGGCGTGGGCATCAACGTGCCGATTCGCACCGTGTTGATCACCGCGTTGTCGAAGTTTGATGGCACCAAACAGCGCCACCTCAACGCCCGGGAGTTTCATCAGATTGCTGGACGCGCTGGGCGTGCTGGTTTCGATACGGCCGGGACGGTCGTGGTCCAAGCACCCGAACACGTGATTGAGAATCAGCTGGCTGACGCGAAGGCAGCCGAGAAATTTGCCGCGGTTAAAAACGATGAAGAACGCGCCCGACGCATTGCGCAATCCTCGAAGTCGCAACCGAAGAAATCCCCGCCCAAGGGGTTTGTGTCCTGGTCCAAAGCAACGTTTGAGAAGCTGGTCGCGGCCGAACCCGAGCCGATGGTTTCGCGCATGCGCATCACCCACTCGATTCTGCTGAACATCCTGGCCCGGCCGGGCAATCCGATCACCTCGGTGCGCCGGATGATCCTGCGCTCGGCCGAGACCAAAGCATCCAAAGCCGCCCTGCAACGTCGTGCATTAGGCATCCTGCGAGAAATGCTGGTCACCGACGTCGTCGTGGTCAATGACCAACCCGACGAGTGGGGCAACCGCTTGGAGCTCACGGTCGAGCTGCAAGCGGATTTTGCGCTGAATCAGCCGCTGAGCCCGTTTGCGCTGGCGGCGTTTGAGTTACTCGACACTGACTCGCCGACCTACGCGGTAGATATGGTCTCGATCATTGAAGCCACCCTGGAACCACCGCGCCAGGTGCTCACCGCCCAGTTGCGCAAAGTTCGGGACGAGGAAATGACACGAATGCGCGCCGACGGGTATGAGTATGCCGAACGGATGAAAGTCCTTGATGAGCTGACCTACCCGCAGCCGCTGGCCGAACTGCTGAGCCAGCAATTTGAGATCTACCGGCAGGGCGCTCCGTGGTTAGCAGAATTCGAAGTACAGCCCAAGTCGGTGGTGCGGGACATGTATGAACGCGCCATGGGATTCGGTGATTACGTTAACTACTACGGCATTGCCCGCTCCGAGGGCGTGTTGCTGCGCTATCTGACCGACGCGGCCAAGGCGCTGCGCCAAACAATCCCCCAGGAACTGCGCACCGATGAGCTGAACCTCCTCCAGGAGTGGTTGGAGACCATCATCGTCACGACCGACTCCTCGCTGTTAGAAGAGTGGGAACACATGATGGCCGACGACGTTGACCAATTGATCGCCGACCACGAATCCATGAGCCCCCCGGAACCGCCGAAGCTGACCGATACCGTCGGGGTGTTTACCGTGATGCTGCGCAACGCGATGTTCCACCGCGTGCAGGTCTTTGGCGACGAGCAAGAGTCTCGTCTTGAGGCCCTAGACTATTTGCCCGATGGCGCGGTGCCCTTCACCTCAGATAACTGGGCTGATGCGCTCGATGACTACTTTGGAACCTACGAGGATCTCGACGATTCACCGACCGCCCGGGTCCCGGAGTTCTTCCGGGTCGAAAAACACCCCGAGCTGACGGCCGCCGAGATGGCCGACGTGGGTGCTGCAGCCGGTGATTACTGGTTGGTCACCCAGGTGCTGGTGGATCCCAACGGCAACCATGATTTCGCCATCAACGCCGTGGTGCATTTGAGCGCCTCCAATGACCAGGGCTCCCCCGCGGTGACGACCCTGTCCGTCGGCACGCCGCTCCTCTAGGCCACGCTGCGACCAAGGAGACCCGACCATGTCTGATCCTTCGACCTCGACCAGCGGCGTCGTCCGGGAGGCTACCCCCGACGATGTTGACGCAATTCTGAACCTGATTCACCAGCTGGCCGTCTACGAACAAGAACCCGATGCCGTCCACAACACCAAAGAGCTGCTGCACCAGCATCTCTTTGGACCCGCGCCGCGCGTGTTCTGTCACGTGCTTGATGATGTAGTGGACGGGCGATTCCAAGTGGTCGGGATTGCCGTGTGGTTTGAGACCTATTCGACGTGGGAGGGCGTCCACGGCATCTGGCTGGAGGATCTGTTCGTCGTCCCGCAGTTGCGCGGTCGCGGCCACGGAACCAAGCTGTTGCTGCACCTGGCTGACCTCGCGGTGGAACGCGGCTACGCACGCTTCGAATGGTCGGTGTTGGACTGGAATACCCCGGCCATTGAGTTTTATGAGGCGCTAGGCGCCCACCCCATGAACGGCTGGACAACCTACCGACTCGATGGGGCAGCTCTGCGCGCAGCCACCCAACGCTAGACTCAACACACAAGCCACCGTCCGAATTGTCGTGCAAGGAGCCCACGATGTCAGTCACTCACACCGCAGGAACGCTCACCTGGATGCAGGACGGCACCGGGATCGTCGACCATCACTTCACCGTCCCGTTGGATCACAGCGCGCCCGCCGGAGAGCAGCTGACGGTCTATGCCCGCGAGTACCGGGCTGCCGACGGTCACGACAAGCCATGGCTGCTGTTCTTACAGGGCGGTCCGGGTGGGAAAGGTTCACGACCCGCTCGGGCTGGTGGGTGGCTTGCCGAAGCCCTGAAATACTATCGAGTCCTGATGCTCGACCAACGTGGCACCGGCCTGTCCACGCCGATTAGCCAACGCACACTGGTGCAGCGCGGCGCCCCGTCGGCCCAAGCTCAGTATCTGCGTCACTTTCGAGCCCCCGATATTGTGGCCGATGCCGAGGCCATCCGCCTGGCGTTGGGATCTGACCCTTGGGTCACGCTAGGCCAGTCTTTTGGTGGGTTCTGTACCCTCACGTATCTGTCATTTGCCCCACGGGGTGTGGCCGGGGCAATGATCACCGGCGGCCTGCCGCCCCTGGAGGGACCGGCCGATCAGGTCTATCAGGCCACGTATCGGCGCATGCGGGCGCGCAACCGCGAATACTTCCGACGCTTCCCCACCGACCTCGAAATTCTGACGCACATCTACCGTCGCGTGCGTCATGGCGACATTATGCTACCGGACGGATCGCCGCTGACGGTGGGCCGGGTGCAAGCCCTGGGCATGTATTTGGGCGGCAACACCCGGATCGACGCGTTGCACTACGTCCTGGAAGAAGCCTTCATCCCGGGCACCAACGCGCTGTCAGACACGTTCCTGGAGGCCGTCTACCAGCAGGTTTCCCGGGCCACCAACCCGCTATACCTGATCTTGCATGAAGCCATTTACGCCCAACCCGGAGCGCAACCCACCAACTGGGCAGCCCAGCGCGTCCTGGCTGATTTCCCGGACTTCAACCCCAGAAAGGCCGACACTCCCCTGCTCACCGGGGAAATGTGTTTCGATTGGTATACCCAGCTCGACCCCGCGCTGCAGCCCGTAGCCCGAGCGACGGAACTAATCGCGGCGCATACCGCTTGGGGCCCGCTGTATGACCTCGAACAGTTAGCGTCCAATAAGGTCCCCGTCGCCGCGCTGGTCTATACCGACGATGTTTATGTCGACCGCGACCTGTCCATCACCACGGCCCAACGCGTGGCCAACCTCGAGGTCTGGGAATCGGACCGGTGGCACCATGATGGCATCGCGCAATCCGGGGCCGAGATCTTCAACCGGTTGCACTCCATGATCCGGCCCGATGAAACACCTTCTAGCACACTGCCCGACCCGCACTGAGTTTTCCACAGAGCTATCAGTCCGGTCGAAGTTTTCCCCAGTTCGCAGCCCTCGTCGGTCAGATACCCGCAGTAGTTTCTACACTGAAAGAAATCTAGAACACATATCATCTTCTCAGTGCAGAGCGGGGGTGAACACCATGGTGACGACGATTCCCGATACCACGGAGCTCATCTCCGATGAAGTGCTAGGTGGGCTGTCGATGGGAGCGCTCCAGGCGCTCCAACTACGTGTGGCCAAGCGCCAATATGACAAGCTCACGGACCCGATGGCGTATCACGAATTCACTCGCCACTCCCTGGCCGCGCCCAGCGACTGGAGCACCACCTGGGGAACGCCCGCGGCGGATGAGGCCGTGGGATCAGTTGGAAAACATGCCGGACCAACACCCGAAACGCCAGAAGATTATTACAACACGCTGCCAGGAATGGTCGACAACCTGGTGACCACCCTGCGCGTCCAGGACGCGATGGTATCGAACCTGACCGGTTTAGCCGATCGGGCCTATGATCTCGATCGCGACACCGTGCTCGGAATCCCGGCGTCGGTGAACTTATTCAAAACCGGAAAACGTTGGTTGGCAGACCGTTTCCAAGTCGACACCCGTCAGATGGGGAAACACTATGCTCGGGCCGAGTTGATCGCTGCTGAACCCGCCACCATCGCCGGGGTCGGACAGGATCCGGTACTACCCAAGATGGCCCAAGCCTATGCCGCCGGGACTATCCCGTCGGAAAATATCGACCGCATGACGCAGATCGCCAAAAGGTTTTACGATTTCTATCTCGCGGTAGGTCTGACTAGAGACAACGCGACCGAGATCCTTCAGTCGATGGACTCGGTGTTCGCCGACGCAGCCCAGCGCATGACCGCACCACAATTGGCCGACGAATCGACAGCATGGCTTAACCAGATCGCCCACATCGTTGATCCAGATGGTCCCCCACCCGAAGAACGCCTCACGAAAGTCAGCAACACACTGCGCACGCGGATTATCCACGGAAAACTCCACCTCAACCTCGTGACCGATGTGGTGAACGTAGAACTGATTGAGGCACTTATCCTGGCAGGACTGAACTTCAAAGCCAACCAAGACAAGTTCCGACAAGATACCGACACCCAAGACCCCCGCGACTCCGCCGGAGAAGCCCCAGACGTAGCCAGTCAAGCTCCTGTCGATGCGAAGGACGATCCCGACGAGCCGGAAGAGCACAACCCTGGGTTATTCAATGGACTGGACCTCGGCGGGCCGACTCCCTACAACACAGAGATGTCGGCAGAAGAACGGTTGGCGTTATTTCAAGACCGGATGGACGATGCGGTGAACGATCCCGCGACTTTCGTTGAAACCGATCAGGGAGAACCAGTCAGCCGTGAAGAGCTTCGCAAACTCGACCCGAGAAGCCGAGCAGAAAAAGCCCACGATGTGTTCATCACGATGCTTAAAGCCCAAGGAAAACGTTCCCCCGGTGCAGAGGGAATGCCGGAATATAAACGTGCACCCGCCATCCTATGGACCGTGATGGATTATGAGACCCTGATACGCATGCAACAAAAGCGGCTCAAGCCAAATTTCTATATTGATACAGAACATCAGCGACCACCCGGTCTCAACGGGTTCGCTCGAGGCGCTCCAGCATCAATGCTTCCGCTGCAAAACGCCGGCGATGAAGCTATACCCTCGGACATCCCTGATCCGGAAACCTATTCCGACCCGGACCCGTTATTAGCTCCACCCTGGTGGAGGCACGCCCGAGAACACGACCCACCGGACGACGCAGACCCTTCGGACACAACAGGAACACGTCGCGGCCATCCTTATGTTTCGCACCGATTCCAAACGGGTTCGGTCTCGCCTGCCGCCGTACTGCAGGACTTATGTGACGCCAAAATTATCCCAGCGATCTTTGACCAAGCCGGCGTCCCGCTCTTCCTTGGCCGCGGCAAGCGGGTCTTTAGCGACGACCAAATCCTCGCCGCTGGCATGCGAGGTGGATGCCGTGGACCGGGGTGCCGAGTCCCTCCGGTGTGGACTCAAGGACATCACGCCCAGCATTGGCTCCACGACGGTGACACCGACATCACCAACCTGATCCTGCTCTGCAACGCTTGCCACACCAAGGTTCACCAGGGAGTTTGGACGCCGACCTGGAGCCAAAAAGGTGTGCTCTACTGGATCCCAGCCCAATGGTTGGACCCAACACAAACCCCCGTCAGAAATACCTACTGGGATAACTGACGGGGATGTGGCTGGCCTCTTGAGGCAGACCAGGACGTTCTAGTCTTTGACGTCTGAGGATTCAGCTCGTTCTGAGTCATCGGATTTGCCGTTGGTGTCGGGGGCTAGAACCGGACCGCTGGTACTCACAATTTTTTGTGATGTTAGCGCTGGGATGCCCCGCCGGTTTGCATCTTCGAGGCGGGTCTCATGTCCGATTCTGATGATGGCAGACCACTGGTCTTTGTGCTCGATGAGTTCATCAAGATACCGGTGCTCGACTTCCTCAGCCCGGTGCGTCCAGTAATCCATTTTTTGCTCCGCAGTGGCGCGCTCTTCAGCCGAAGCGTCATGGGGCAGCTGCGTGTACCGGTGAGCGAATTTTTCTGCGTTCTGCAGAGCCCGGAGCGCTTTGCCCCGTGGACTGAGTAACGACCACACGATCGTGACAATGAGAATGCCCACGATTACCAGCAGTGAGGTGCCGGTGCTTGGTTCGTGAACCGGTACATCTTGACCGTCATAGATGAAGGGCAGGTTGTTCTGGCTCAGCGCGTGCAACATGAGCTTGATACCAATGAACCCGAGGATCGCGGCCAGACCGTATCCCAGGTACACCAATCGGTCGAGCAACCCGTCGATGAGGAAGTACAGCTGGCGCAGACCCAATAAGGCGAACGCGTTCGCGGTGAACACGATGTACGGCTCTTGCGTCAGACCGAAGATTGCCGGAATCGAGTCCAGCGCGAAAATAATGTCCGTCGCACCGATTGCGACCATGACGAGCAGCATTGGGGTGACGAGGCGTTTGCCGTCAACCTTTGTGGTGAGCTTATCGCCGTCGTAGTGTTCTGAAACCGGCAGGATTTTGCGGGCGAATCGGACCAAGAAGTTATCGGCTTCTGATTTGGCTTCATCCGCCGAGGAGAATTCGGATTTCAGTTGCTGACCGGCTAAGAGGAGCAAGAAAATACCGAAGATGTAAAAGGCGTCGGACCACCATTCGAGGATGGCGGCACCGGCAAGAATAAAGATCGTGCGACTGATCAGCGCGAACGTAATACCAAATAGCAGAACTTTCTGTTGGTATGGACGCGGCACATTGAAGCTGGTCATGATGATCATGAACACGAAAAGGTTATCGACCGACAGGGCTTTCTCGGTAATGAAGCCGGCGTAGTACTCGACGGCGTAGTCGGTATCGCCGAGGATAAAGAACACCAGACCGAAGGCCAGTGCCAGTCCCACGTAGATCGCCGACCAGATGGCCGCTTCTTTGATGGTGGGAGTATGAGATTTTCTGACGTGGAAAAAGTAGTCAAATATGACCAGGCCAATAATCACGGCAATCGTGACAGCCCAAGTAAACCCAGTGATCTCCATGTAAGGGAGTCCTTCCTAATTTTAGGTAGCTTCGAGTCCACAAGTCTCTCCCCCGACGTAGATACGGGGTCCGCACCCGGCCGAACTGCAATGTTCGACGTGCTGACGTGTACGGAGCTTTTGGGATACTCCCTTGTTCGGATCAGACTATACCAGGAAAACTGCTTGAAGCACGACGGAGACTCGAGTCCTGGTTGAACAAGCTTTCGTAACTAGGCGTGACCTTCGCGTTGCATGTCGCGGAGCTCTTTTTTCAGTTCGGATACTTCATCACGTAACCGTGCGGCGAGCTCGAAGTTGAGGTCTACAGCTGCCTGATGCATCTGATCCGACATCTGCTGAATCAGATCGGAGAGGTCTTTGGCCGGCACTGCTGCCAGCTTGGCGACCTTCCCGTCTTCGTCTGTCATTGCGGCACGTTGTTGCTCCTCGGTGATAGCTGCGGTGTAGCCACGTTTGCCCATGCCGTAATCGAAACCAGTTTTGATGCCTGCCATACCGGACATGAGATC
>CALBOC010000166.1 GCA_937896705.1 uncultured Micrococcaceae bacterium
CAACTCAGTGTTCGAAGTTCAGTCCAGCATCCTGCTGGCCATCACCGCCCCACCTTATTGGGGGAGCCAAGGAGAGCATATGTCTTCAGTCCTTCTCGAAGATCTCGATGCAGATACGTACGCGGCCTATCTTCGTCAGACCGCGCCGACGGTCATCATTCCCACCGGTGCCACCGAACAGCACGGGCCGCATATGCCGATTGGCGTTGATGCGATGCTGTCATCGGACATTGCCGCTGCCGTTGCCCAACAGACTGGTGCCCTGGTGGCTCCGGTATTTGCCTACGGGTACAAGTCGCAGCCGCGTTCCGGGGGCGGCGATCATCGAGTTGGCACCACCAGTTTGAGTGCAACCACCCTCATTGGCCTGGTGGAAGACGTCGCCGCGTCTTTCCTCGCGCAAGGCTTTAAGAACGTGGTCGTGCTCAATGGGCACTACGAGAATTATCAATTTATCTACGAGGGCTTGGATAATGCCGTCAAGCAGGCGCACACCGCAGGTAATGCCGGGCGCGCCATGTTAATGTCCTATTGGGATTTTGTCGATGACCAAACCCTGGAAGCCGTTTTCCCAGATGGCTTCCTCGGCTGGGATATCGAACACGGAGGAGTGCTGGAAACCTCCTTAATGCTGCTCCTGCATCCGAACAAAGTTGACATGGATCAGGTGATAGATCATCCACCGGCTCAGCTAACCTCTTACGATATTTTTCCCGAAGACCCTGCACGGACCCCGGCCAGTGGGTGTCTGTCCTCTGCCCAAGGAGCTACGGCAGCAAAAGGCCAGCTCTTGCTTGATGCGGTCACTCGCGCAGTCTCCGATGCTCTAATTTCCGAACTTCAACTCCCCCTGCCGGTAGCCTCAAGAAAGTCAAACTAATATGTCTAAGGGACAAGCCACTATGAAACCTCCGGATGCCGACGAACCATATGCAGGCCAACAACCGGTGGACAGTACCGGTAAGCCACCGGTCGAAGTGCCCCGCTTTATGGGCCGTCAGATCCCACCGTTAGACCGCGTGCTGATCATGGTTATTCCGCCGGTGCTCATCGTGGCAGCGGTGATCTGGGTGATCATGGACTCCGACGGGGCAGCGCAAGCCATTTCTACGCTGCGCACCTTTGTCACCAGTGAATTCACCTGGCTGTTTATTATCTACTCCCTGATCGCGATCATCGTCTGTATCTGGGCTGCTTTTAGTAAGTTCGGCAAAGTCCGACTCGGCGGGCCCACGGCAAAACCCCTGCACGGTCGTTTCGCCTGGTACTCGATGCTATTCGCCTGCGGGCAGGGTATCGGGCTGATCTTCTGGTCGGTGGCCGAACCTATCATGCTTCGGGATGAGAACCCGGTCATCCCGATGACCGGCACTGGGGGAGCAGAAGAAGGCGGCATCGTCTGGACCTACTTCCACTGGGGCCTGACCGCTTGGGCGATGTACTGTGTGGTCGCTTTATGCCTGGCCTATTCACACCATAATCTCGGCAAAACCCTAACGTTCCGAGAAGCCACGGTCGATATTCTGCCGAAGAAAGCCCAACGTCCAGCCGGTGTGGTCATCGAGCTACTCGCCATCATCGCCACCGTGCTCGGTTTGGCGACCTCGTTTGGGTTTGCGGCGATGCAGTTCGGCTCGGGCATCACATCGTTTACGGGCATTGCGTCAGGGCCGGTCATGTGGCTGATCGTCATCGGTGTCTTTGCCACCATCACCGGGATCTCTGCGTATATCGGGATCAACAAGGGCATGGCCCGACTATCTATGGCGAATTCAATTCTCAGTATTGTGTTAGTCGCCGCGGTCTTCATCTTCGGGCCAACCGTCTACATGATCTCGACTATGACCCAAACCTTCGGCTCCTTTGGACAACATTTCTTATCCATGAGCTTCTTTACTGACTTCCAGCTCGCAGCGACCTCGCTGGATACCTGGCAAGACAGTTGGAACGGTTGGTGGACGGTCTTCATCTGGTGCTGGGTTATCGCCTTTTCACCGTTTGTCGCAGGATTCGTTGCCCGTATCTCTCGTGGTCGCACCATTCGCGAATTCGTCCTGGGGGTTACCGTCATACCCTCGCTGATCGTGATGTTCTGGGTGGGCGTGATTGGTGTCGCTGCCATCTACTATGATGACCAAACTGACAGAGCGATCAGTGATGGAGTCGCCGCAGATACTTCCAGCGGGCTGTTTTTGATGCTGGAACAGATCCCCCTGGTGGGCACCGCTCTGTTGGTCGTGGCAACAGTACTTGTGGCAACGTACTACATCACCTCGCTTGATGCCGGGTCTTATGCACTGGGTGAGTTCGTCACCGCGCCGCGCAAATCCAGTCCATTCTTCCGTGTCATCCTGGTGATCAGCATCGGCACAGTGGCCACCGTGCTGTTGTCCATCGGCGGTGAAGCCGTCGTAGATACTGTCCAAACCGGGACGATCATCGGTGCTTTCCCGTTCTCCTTCGTGATATTGCTGATGATCGCCAACTTCATTCGACGGCTGCACAAGCGCAATAAACAAACCCGTTTGATGGAACGCGCCATTAATGATCCCGATCCTGAGCGAGTCCTGATCCCGGACCCTGAAGGAGAAGGTTTCGTGGAGCCCGGAAAGCAGGACACGACGGTGGCATCACGGCCCCCGCGCGATGAAACGCCGTCGTCCTAACTCCAGAAAATCGAGCGCCGTGTCAGCGGCATCTTGAAGCGGACGCAACCCATTTAACCGGGTTGCGCCCGCTTTGCTATGTGGTCAGTCTCCGGAGTTGGCACGGGGTCGGGGGATGGGCGGAAAATTCTTTGCAACTGAGCTTGACAGTGAGTGAACTCACACATATCCTGAATGCAACGGTGTTGCGCTGAATACAACTTCAACGCGTTGCACTGCTTTCTATCCGAGCGGCGGGGCTGTTCCTGCGTGGCTCACCCCTTTTCTTATCAGTACGTTTCAGACCGAGCACGCGGGCTGAGAAAATCAAAGGAGATACGTATGGCTAATATCACCAGTGTCGGCGAACTCGAGCGTTTAAAGACCCTCCACAACGGCGAAAAACAACCACTGACCTTCTCGGACGCCGAATTCGAACGCCGCCTGGGCGGGCTGCGATCGATCATGACCGAACAAGACCTCGACGCGGTCATTCTGACCAGCTACCAGAACATCAAGTACTACTCCGATTTCCTGTTTACCTACTTCGGGCGCTCCTATGCCCTGGTGGTCACCCAGCAGGAATCCATTACGATCACCGCCAACATCGATGCCGGCATGCCATGGCGCACCAGCTACGGTGACAACATCGTCTATACCGACTGGCAACGTGACAACTTCTACTACGCGCTCCAAGAAGCATTGAAGCGCCAGGGCGTCAGCGCCAAGCGCATCGGTATCGAAGATGACACCGTGCCCACCATGCAGCGCAGAGCCCTTCAAGATACTTTCCCAGCCGCGGAACTGCTGGATATCTCCCAGGCCGCCATGCGCCAACGCATGATCAAATCTGCCGAAGAAATCGAAGTCATCAAACACGGCGCTCGCATCGGAGACATCGGCGGTGAAGCCATCAAGGCTGCCATCCGTGAAGGCATCACCGAATACGAAGTCGCCCTCATCGGGGTCGAAGCAATGACCCACGAAATCGCCAAGACCTTCCCGGACCGCGAAGTCCGCGACACCTGGGTGTGGTTCCAATCGGGTATCAACACCGATGGCGCCCACAACTGGGCGACCACTCGCAAACTGCAGCGCGGGGATCTGCTGTCGCTAAACTGCTTCCCGATGACCTCGGGCTACTACACCGCGCTGGAGCGCACCCTGACGCTGGGTCAGCCGGATGACCGCACCCTGGAACTGTGGAAAGCCAACGTTGAAGTCCACGAAGCCGGTCTTGAACTGATCAAACCGGGTGCGGTCTGCAAAGACATCGCCCACGAACTCAACGAAATCTTCATCGGCCACGGCCTGCTGTCCAACCGGACCTTTGGCTATGGCCACTCCTTCGGTGTGCTGTCCCACTACTACGGCCGTGAAGCCGGGTTGGAACTGCGCGAAGACATCGACACCGTACTGGAACCCGGCATGGTCGTCTCAATCGAACCGATGATCACCGTCATGGAAGGTGAACCCGGTGCCGGCGGCTACCGCGAACACGACATCCTGGTGGTCGGTGAAGACGGTGCTGAAAACATCACCAAGTTCCCCTACGGTCCAGAACACAACATCATCGATGCCTAACCCCGTGGATTGAGCAAGGCTTGAAAACGCCTGCCAGGGCCCCGAGTAAGTCTCTTGCTCGGGGCCCTGGCGTGTTCGGCTGGTTAGAACACGGAGTAGGCGGCACCCCAGGACGCAGCGAGCTCTTCCAGATCGCGAGACTCCGGGTGGTCGAGGTTTGCGCCATCCCCATCCTCTGCGACCTCGGTGATGTCCATGATCAGCCAATTAGTATCGTGCACCAACGGGATAGATCCGCCCTGAACCGTAGCCATCATGTTCTGAATTTCGGTGATGACGGTGGGATCTTCGGAGTGGGCCACGACGATGCTGTCACCGCAGGTATGGCCGTATAAGAAATCCTGTTCGTGGGTCGGAAGCGAAAACCCGTACTGGTCGCTGGAGGCTTCGGGGCACCCAAGTTCGTCATCGACGGCTTCGAATAACGCCTCAAGATCCTCAAAGGTCACCGGTTCAATCTTGCCGACCTCATCGGACATCCCAGCACAGCCGGTGAACACGAACGTCGCCAGAGCGACCAGGAGGCGTCCGGGGTGGAAGGGCTTGCGCTGTGACACTGGTATCCTCCTGATTCACACGTGTTATCCGCCGACCCGACGAAGCGCAATATCGGTGTCCTGTGCTACGGTTCCTTCAAGCTCTACCTGGGCTGCTGGATCAGTCAGCACGACAACATAGTCGCTGGCGCGATGCCAGCCATCGGCGTCTTGGAGCTCTGTAGCAGCCGGCACCAGGAACGCTTGCACTGCCCCGCCGGTGGCGCCGACGCGCACGCTAACGGTCGGATCGGTGGGATCATAGGGGTCAGACGAACAGGATGCGCCCGCAACTTCGAGCTCGTGCGCTGCGACGATCAGACACACCAGCTGTTCGGTCTCGTCAGCTTCTGAGGGACCTAAGGTGGCGTAGAAATCGGTTTCCTCATACGCTCCAACCCAGCGAACTTCCTCAGCGGGAAGTTCCATGTCCTGGGCCAGATCCTCGCTGTGGGCCATCTCCGGCACGTCTTGGTCCGTCGCTGGCTCGGTAAACACCGGGTAGTCATCCACGGCAGTGCGATCCGGTGCAGAAGCACAAGACGTCAATACTGCAAGGCAAGCCCCCGCGATGACAGGGACCAAGCCTGCGATGGAGCTGAAGCAATGACGGGCCATACCGTCGACCCTAGTCATTCGGGTAGAGGGCGTCACTACCCCACATATTGGCTTCGCAAAATTAGGCTCGGCCCGTCCAGGTGGGTGCGGCCGCGATGAGTTGTTGGGTATAGGGGTGGGCAGGATGGTGGATGATCTGATCGGCGGGGCCGGCTTCGACCAGCTGGCCCTCGGTCATTACCGCAACGAAATCTGCCATGTGTTCAACCACCGCCAGATCATGCGTAATAAACAGATAGCTGGTGTCGGTTTCCAGCTGCAGTCGATCCAGCAAGTCCAGCACCGTAGCTTGCACAGACACATCCAGCGCCGAGACCGGTTCATCCAAAATGAGCACATCGGGTTCCGGTGCCAGTGCCCGAGCGATCGCCAGCCGCTGGCGTTGACCACCCGAAAGCTCCCGCGGATTTCTCGACAACACGCTCGAGTCCAGTTCGACCATCTCCAGCAGCTCGATGGCACGCGGGCGATACGTTCGTGAACGAGAAGTTGCGCCACCGGAGAGCGCATTGATCAGCACCTGTGACACGGAGTAGCGCGGGTCAAATGATGCCAGCGGATCCTGATAGATTGCGCCCAGCCGGTTGCGCAGCCTGCGTCGCTCGGTTTCTTTGGCCGGGGCGAACTGCTGACCGAAGACCTTCACCGTGCCCGTATCGGGGGTGGTCAGGCCCAGGATCATGCGGGCGGTGGTCGTTTTGCCAGACCCGGATTCTCCGACCAGCCCCAGGGTGGTGCCCCGAGGAATGGTTAGCGACACGTTGTCGACGGCTGCGTGGTCCCCGAAGGTTTTTGACAACCCGGTCACTTCAACCGCCACCTCGTCGGATACCGGCAGAGGACGCTGAGTTGGTGGCGTCTGTTGCGCAGGTTCAACACTGGTGCTGCGGGTCAGCGGGGTAAAGCGCGGGACACCGCTGGGAATCGCGGCGAGTAATTGCTTGGTGTAGTCGTGTTCAGGAGAGTGCAAGATGTGCTCGGTCGGACCCGATTCGACGATCTCGCCGTCGCGCATCACGATGACCTCATCGGCGACCTGAGCGATTTGGGCCAGATCGTGCGAGATGATGGCCAAGGCGATGCCCTGTCGTGTCAGTTCTGCCAGCTCATCCAGGACCAGTCGAGTGAGGCGAGTGTCCAGGGCGGTCGTGGCTTCATCCGCGACCACCACCGAGGGATGGCGAATCATGGCCTGAGCAATCAGCGCTCGTTGCCGCATCCCACCGGACAGTTGGGGGCTGCGCTGGTCGGCCCGCACCCCAGGGCTGGGCATCTCGACTTCTCGCAGCGCTTCGATGGCGGCTTGCTTGCGCCGTCTGCCAGACAGCGGCAGGGCATCGGCGATCTCCCGGTGTATTGGGCGCAGCGGGTCCAGACTATTCAGCGCATCCTGCATGATCATGGCGACCTGACGACCACGGATGGCGCGCCACTGGTTTTCGGGCAGCTCGCGTGCGTCGGTGCCTAGAATGTTCAGGGTATCGGCGGTGACCGTACCACCGGTGAGCCCTAACAGTGCGCGGGCGGTGACGGATTTGCCGGACCCGGACTCGCCCACAATGCCCAGCGCTTTGCCGGGAGCCAGCGTCAGCGAGACGTTCTTGACGGCTTCAATGACCGTCCGCTGGGGGCCGGGGAATGTGACTGACAGGTTTTTGATATCGACGGCTGGTTGGATCATGGGCTGCTCCGTGTTGCTGAGCGTCCCAGCAGGGTGGCTCCGGCCGCCACGATGACGATGGCCAAACCTGGGAAAACAGTTAGCCACCACGCAAAGTGTAAATACGTGCGGCCCGAGGCTAACATCGCACCCCATTCGGGTGCCGGCGGGGGAGTGCCCAACCCCAGAAACGACAGCGCAGATGCCCAGATGACAGCTTGGCCAATCCCTAAGGTGATCAATGCCAACAGGGTGGTCAGCGTATTGGGGATCAGGTGGTTGCGTACTTTGCGCCAGGTCGAGTGGCCCAGCACGGTCGCGGCATCAAACATTTCGGAATTGACCAAGGTGCGCAGGTGCGTGCGGATCAACCGCGAATATCCCGGCGCGGTGGACAGTCCGACGGCAATAATGGCCGGGGTGGTGCCGGGACCGGTGAAAGCAATAATAATCAGGGCCATCAACAAGGTCGGGATCGCATAGAGGACCTCGAGCGCTCGCAGGATGACGGCATCAATCCAGCGCGGTCCAAAGGCCGTGATGACACCCAGGACGATAGCGATTCCCATGCCCAGTGCGGTTGCCGCCAGTCCGATGGTCAGGGAATCCGACGTGCCGTGGATGACCCGCGTGTATACGTCGCGGCCGGACTCATCGGTACCAAACGGGTGCTGCAGCGAGGGCGTTTGGAAGGCTTCGGCGGGATTGACCGCAAGCGGGCTGCCGGGTGCTAACAGTGAGGGAAACAGGGCCGCGATGACAATCAGACCGATAAAGATCGAGGCACCGATTTTCGCGATACGGCTCATGTGTTCTCACCTCGAGCGGCCGCCGGGTTGATGAACGCTTCGATCGCTTCGACGATCAACATGACCACCATGTAGATCAGCGCGGAAAACAGCGCGATGCCGGTGACCATTGGCATGTCTCTTGCCAGGACCGCCCCTAAGAGGGAGCGCCCCAGCCCGGGACGGGCGAACACCTCTTCGACCACCACGGCCCCCGATATTGAGGCGGCGACCGCCCACCCGGTGAGGTTCAGTGCCGGTAATGCTGCGTGGCGGAAGCCATGACGGAAAAAGACCTGCCCTTCGGAGGCGCCGCGAGCTCGGGCCGCCAACGCAAACGGCGAGTTCATGGCGGTCATCAGACTGTCGCGCATCAGTTGTGCAAGAAACCCCGATAACGGGATGGCCAGGGTGACAGCCGGTAGGATCATCCCGCGGACCGTGCCGGTATCGACCGCCGGCAGCCAACCCAACCAGGTTGAGAAAATAATAATGAGCATCGCCCCGAGCCAGAAGTGCGGCACAGCTGCGGCCACAACCTCGATGATGGTGCCCATTACCCGACCGACACGGGAGGCCCGGGCTGCAATGGCGGCCATGACAAAGGCGATGGCCCACGCCAAGACCAACGCGATCAGCGTCAGCTGCAGGGTCGCGGGCAAGACTTCGGCCATGACCTGGGCCACGGGCCGCTGTTGGGCGTACGAGGTGCCCAGATCCCCCGAGGCCAGTTGCCCCAGATACAGCCCATATTGGACCAGGATCGGCTCGTTGAGGTGATACTGCTCGCGGGCTGCCTCCAGTGCTTCGGCCGAAGCCTGGGAGCCGGGTCCTCCCATGATGGCTTCGGCTGGGTCACCCGGGATCAACCGGATGGCAACGAAAATGACGGTGGCCACCAACCACAGCAAAATGACTGCGGCTCCGACCCGGCGGGCCAACCTGGTTACAATATGCATCCGCTACTGCTGATTGAGCCAGACGTTGTCGTATTTCGGTGCGGCAATCGCGGAAGTATCGCCCATGTTCTGCACTTCATCGGAGTAGAGAAAGTGATTTTGCTGATCGTAGAGCGGCAGGACGTAGTAGTCCTCTAATACGGTCTGCTGCGCCTGTTCGTACAGTTCGGCACGCTCGGCATCATCGGAGGTCTCTTCGGCTGCCATCAGCGTCTCATCGAGTGCCGGAATGTCGACCTGGGCGTTGTTAGCAAAATAGCCGGATGGAGCGGGTTCGATCGAATCCGAGTGATATAGGATCCGCAGCACGGAAGGCCCCACCTTGGTGTAGGGGGCGGAGACGAGGTTGTAGTTGTGTTCGGCAAGTGCTGCGTACCAGCTGGACAGATCCAGCAGGTTGATTTGCATGTCGAAACCGACCTCGGAGGCTTGAGCCTGGAATTGTTCAAACAGTGATTGTTCGGCGGGCACTGACTGGTTCGTCGAAACCGGCATGACAATCTCGAGGCGTTCACCGTCTTTCATCCGGACGCCGTCATCGTCGCGGTCGGTCCAGCCGGCTTCATCAAGCAGCGCGTTGGCTTCGTCGACATCTTGGGTGAATAAGGATTCATCGGAGTAGCCGAGTGGTTCAACCGAGGATAATAATGAATGCGAACGTGGTGCGGTGTCGAAGAACAACGCTTCGACCCCTCCGTCGACGTCTACGGCGCGGATGAAGGCCTCCCGCACCAGGATGTCGTCGAAGGGAGCCTGCGAGGAGTTTAGTTCGATCCGGTTCGACGCTCCGGGACGCGGTGAGTCTAAATGACCGACGTTGGTATCTTCGGCCGACTGGATCGTGTCTGGCTGCGCATTGTCGATGACGTGAACCTCACCCGACTGCAACGCTGCGTAACGGGTGGCAGCTTCGGGGATCATCCGCCAGGTGATGCCATCCAGATATGCCACCTCGTGCTCGTCGTCAGTGTCGACCGGCGAGACATACTCCTCGTTGCGAACCAAGTTGATCTGTTGCTCACGATCCCAGGACTCGACTTCGAACGGGCCGGTACCAACCGGTGAGGCGCAGTTGTCTTGGACATCGCGCTGAAGGGCTTCGGGCGACTGGATCGCGGTCCAATGCATCGACAGCGATTCTTCCAGCGCGTTATCCGGTGCACTCAGCTGCAGCTCAGCGGTCAGGTCATCGACGATTTCGACTTCTTCAACTTTTTCGACTGCTAAAAAGCCGGTCGAAGAGGCAGTCTCCGGATCTTGGAGGTGTTCAATGTTGGCTTTAATAGCTTCCGACGTCAGCGGGGTGCCGTCATGGAAGGTGATGCCGTCGGTCACACTAATGGTGTGGGTCAGCCCGTCTTCCGAGACCTCGGACGTCTCGGCTAACCAGGGGACAGTTTCGCCGTCTTCATTTTTGGTGAACAGCGTTTCTAAGTATTGGGTCGCGATAAGCCCCTGCGGGTAGTTACCCCCGTAGTGCGGATCTAAGCAATCTGGTTCGGCGTCACCCGAAGCGTAAATCAGCGTGCCACCGGACTGGGGCTCCCCGGTCGTTTCGTTTTGTTCGGAGTCGGGGCTGCCACAGCCCGCTAGTACCAAGCCGCCTATTGCGGCGGTGGCCAAGATCTTGAGGGGTGCGGAGGAGAGTTTTGCCATGGCAGATACTCTACGGCCAGCGACCCCGAGACGACGCTGAGGAAGTCACATACTGTTCGAGGTTCGGTGGTAACGCAATGCATCCCGCTTCGCTCCGGCG
>CALBOC010000167.1 GCA_937896705.1 uncultured Micrococcaceae bacterium
CTCCGGCGAAACTGACATCACCGGTGGTGCCAAACGAGAACTGGTGGGCTTGGGTTTTCCCAACGACTGCGGCCCCCGCCGCCACCAGCTGGTCGATGAGTCGTGCACTGCGAGGTTGCACCGTCGTGAATCGAGATCCAGCTGCGGTGGGCATGCCTTGGCAGTCGATGACATCTTTGACGGCGATCGGGAGTCCACCCAGTGGACGCGACTCCGGGTTTTCGACTGCTAGAGGCTGCTCCGGCACATACACGAAGGAGTTATGGCCCCTCCCCGTTTCCAGCCGGGCTTTCCGTAGCGCCTCGAGCGGAGATGACGGTGAAAATGTTGAGCCCATAGGATGAGTATGCCAAAAGACTTCTTACGAGACTGAAATTGATGCTGCTCGCGCTTCCGAGGAAATGACAAAACGCCACCGAAGTCGATCGATGGCGTTTTGTCGTGAAGGTTCTTTAGCGTTCGATGTCTCCGGCGATGAAGGCCTCTACCAGGTCATGCGCGTGATCATCATGGTGCTGGATAGGCGGAGATTTCATGAAGTAGCTTGAGGCAGACAGGATCGGTCCGCCGATCTTGCGATCCAGAGCGATCTTGGCCGCGCGGATCGCATCGATGATGACACCGGCCGAGTTCGGCGCATCCCAGACCTCAAGTTTGTACTCCAGTGACACCGGGGCATCCCCGAAATTGCGACCTTCTAGACGAACGAAGGCCCATTTGCGGTCATCCAACCAGGACACATAGTCCGACGGTCCGATGTGCACATCGTCGTCGGCCATGCCGGCTTTCATATTCGACGTCACGGCCTGGGTCTTGGAAATCTTCTTGGATTCCAAACGATCGCGTTCCAACATGTTCTTGAAATCCATGTTGCCGCCCACGTTGAGCTGGTAGGTGCGATCCACGGTCACACCGCGGGACTCGAACAGCGCAGCCAGCGCACGGTGGGTGATGGTTGCCCCAATTTGGGATTTGATGTCATCACCAATGATCGGTACACCCGCGTCGGTGAACTTCTGGGCCCAGCACTCATCGGAGGCAATGAAGACCGGCAGCGCGTTGACGAAGGCCACCCCGGCGTCGATGGCCGCTTGGGCGTAGAATTTTGCGGCCTCTTCGGAACCGACCGGCAGGTAGCACACCAGCACATCGACTTGGTCGTCTTTGAGCTGCTGGACCACATCGACGGGTTCGGCATCGGATTCTTCGATGGTTTCGCGATAGTATTTGCCCAGCCCATCAAGGGTTGGTCCACGCAGCACGTTGACACCGGTTTCGGGCACATCGGTGATTTTGATCGTGTTATTTTCGGAGGCGCGCATGGCTTCGGAGATGTCGAGCCCGACTTTTTTGGCGTCGACGTCGAAGGCGGTGACAAATTCCAGGTCCGAGACGTGATAGTCGCCGAATTGGACGTGCATCAGACCTGGTACGGTGTCATCGACCGAGGCGTTTTTGTAGTACTCCACGCCTTCGATCAGTGAGGTAGCGCAGTTGCCCAGACCGGCGATTGCAACGCGAACTTTTTGGTTGGACAGCACGAAACTCCTTGC
>CALBOC010000168.1 GCA_937896705.1 uncultured Micrococcaceae bacterium
CTTACCGTACTGCAACGCGAGCGCATGGCTTTAGCGATACCTAGCTGGGCGGCCACGGCAGTCGGATTGGCTTCGGCCGATGAGATCGATACCTATGGTCTGTCAGCTGCACTTGGGCTGGCCGGCAGACGCGCGTGGCACCAGCTCGTCTCGACCATCGGGATGCCTCAGGGCCTCGTGTTAGACGGCAACACGATGTGGCTCAATGCCGCTCCACACGACCTGGTGCGAGCACTTGAACCAGTCGATACACACGTGATGTTGCAAACTAAAGCAGACGCTTCGTGCTGCACGGTCTCAGCTGCTGCGATTACGGCCAAAGTGGCGCGGGACGCTCTGATGGTGGAGCTGGCTGATCAGTTCCCAGATTATGGGTGGGCAAGCAACAAAGGATACGGTTCGGTCGCACACCGTGCGGCGCTCAATACACTTGGTGTCACTGAGTATCACCGAAAATCCTGGAATCTTGTGCCAGAAGAGATACAGCCGAAGTTATTGTAATCCTGGTCCCGATCCGTATCGGAACCCACTACGATATGAGGCATGACGGATCGCGATGACGAGTTGGCTCAGTATGCAGCCGATCAAGAGCTGAATCTCTATAAAGAGTATCGAGATGTGATCGGACTCTTCCGCTACATCGTTGAAACCGATCGGCGTTTCTATCTTGCTAACTCTGTCGAAATGGTCACCCACCATGAAACCGGCGACACCTACTTTGAACTCTTGCTGGAAGATGCCTGGGTCTGGGATGTTTTTCGCACATCGCGCTTTATTCAACGAGCTCGTATCCTGAGCTTCCGGGATATCAATATCGAAGAGCTTCCCAACCGGGACGAGCCAGATATGCCCGCAGACGGTCCGCACGTACCACCGCTGACTGAGTAGTCATGAGGCCCCTGCACTAGTCGAACTCTGGGAGAGTTATCCACATTTCGGGCTAGGTGCCATCCAAGAGCTTGTTTCGGCGACGAGACTGGCGGTGGAGGTGAGGCACCATGACAACCAATTCCTCACAAAAGTACCCGAGCGGGTTGGGCACCCACGGCGAAGAACTAGCCTGCGAAGCCTTAGCAACCGCTGGATATCAGATCTTGGAGCGGAACTGGCAAGCAGCAGCTGGCGAAGTCGACATTATTGCCTACCATCGCCAGCAACTGGTGGCGGTAGAAGTGAAAACCCGCGCTGGGACGGGTTACGGTGAGCCACTGGTCTCGGTAACCCGCCGCCAGGTGCGCCGCATCCAGCGAGGACTGCTGCAGTTCAAACAAACGGTGTATCCCAAATACGCTCACACGCCGTTGCGAATCGATATTGTCGGCATCGTGATCGACCAGAACGGTGAAGCAACTGCTGAGCTTCTACAGGACGTCGCCTAATGGACGCATCACAACATACACCGGTGGTCATGAACCTCAGTTCTCCGACTCGAATAGGCAGAACGTGCAGCGTGGCACTAACCGGTATGAGAGGCCAGATCGTCTCTGTTGAGGCTGATATCGGCAATACCCTGCCGGGCTTTACTTTGCTTGGCTTACCCGATCAATCACTGCAGGAAGCGAAAGACCGAATCCGTGCCGCAGCGCGCAACAGCGGGTTGCCGTTGACCCGGAGACATCTCACAGTCAACCTGACACCCGCCTCCTTGCATAAACGAGGGTCCGTCTTTGATCTTGCCATCGTCATGGCAGCATGGGGAGCAGATTATTGCGTACGGAATGAAACAGGACCGGTCTTTCTCGCCGCCCTCGGTTTGGACGGTTCACTACAGACTGCTCCGGGCATCCTGCCCGCCGTGATGGCTGCAGTGGAAGCCGGTCACACGGATATTGTGGTAGCTGAAGAAGCTCGATCGCAAGCCCTAATGGTCCCTCACGCGCGGGTGCGGGGATATCGTCATCTGTCGCAGGTCGCAGCAGACTTCGGTGCTCCGGTCGAACCCCGAAACACGCCTGAACAGACTGTTGTGACGCCGCAGGAGGTCCTGCCGGTGCCGCAGGTGAATGATCTGGCAGATGTCCAAGGCCAACAGGAAGCGCGGTGGGCTCTTGAGATAGCGGCTGCGGGTGGCCACCACTTGTTGCTAGAGGGGCCACCGGGCGCTGGGAAGACGATGTTAGCCCAACGGTTGCCGTCCATCATGGCAGCGATGGATCGCAAGACGGCGTTGGAAAACGCTGCAGTGCGGTCCTTGCTCGACGGAGCCGAGCCCATCACGACGTTACCGAGCCAACCACCCTTTCAGGCGCCACACCACTCAGCAACTGCTACTGCGCTACTTGGCGGAGGTTCCGGATTCATCCGCCCGGGTGCCGTGTCCCAAGCTCACGGTGGAGTATTGTTCTTAGACGAAGCCGCCGAGTTTAAAAGATCCGTGTTAGATACACTCCGCCAGCCCCTGGAAACAGGCCGCGTGACCCTGCACCGGGCGCGCCACACCGTAGAGTTCCCGGCCCGATTCCAGCTCGTAATGGCGACCAATCCCTGTCCATGCGGCCACGGGCACGGCACAGGCCGTAACTGCCGTTGCAGTTCCCTACAGCGGCGCAGATACGCTGCCAAACTTTCAGGCCCACTTCTAGATCGGGTCGATCTTCAAGTCTCCGTAGAGCCAGTGACTTCCCGACATTTTTCGAACGATCAGCCAACTGAAACATCGGCTCAGGTCGCCCACCGTGTCGATGCGGCAATCCAGCGGGCCCAGTCCCGGCTCAGAGATTACGGACTGCACCGTAATCATCAGGTACCTATCCAACTCCTCCAGGAGCCATCCCTAATGATAAGTGAGACCGGGAAGCGCATACTGGACCGCGCCCTCGATACCCACCAGATCAGTGCCAGAGGTTACGGCCGCGTCATGCGAGTTGCCTGGACAATCGCTGATCTCATGGAAGCTGAGCGACCAGATTCAGAGCATATCGATATGGCCCTGTACCTGCGACTCAATGAAAACGGATACCGTCATGGTTGACCCGGAATTACGGCATGCCCGCGCAGGTCTGACACAGGTAATAGAGCCCGCCGATAATCTCGGAACACATGCGGCAGCCGCGTGGGGACCGCTACGGCTTATAGAAATCATTCAAGGTAGTACACCCAGCCAGCACGATTGGATAGCCCTTTCAGCCCTAGATCCCGGCGACGGCCAGTACATCAAGATGCTCCGCCAGAAACTTGGTGAGGCTATTGAGCGCTGGCGCAGGCGTAGTAAATACCTCCAACCCGAAGCCGCGCTACAATACATTGAAAAGCTAGGCGGAAGCTTTCTCATTCCAGAAGACCCTCGGTGGCCCTCTGCGCTCGCAGACCTCGAAGGCTCTGCACCATTAGGCTTATGGACCCTCGGCAATGTTTCGGTCCCACCCGTAGGGTCGTCGCTGGCTATCGTGGGGTCACGCGAGGCTACCCCGTACGGCGACAAGGCGACTACCATACTGGTAGAGCACGCACGAGGAATCGGCCTGACTGTTGTTTCCGGCGGTGCTTATGGCATCGACGCCACAGCACATCGCGCAGCGCTAGAGCACAGTGGTGAAGGCATTCCTACGGTAGCGGTATTGGCCGGAGGGCTAGATCGACTCTATCCAGCTGGTAACACCCGACTACTTCAACAGATCGCCACGGCTGGTTTACTAATCACTGAGATGCCCCCGGGCATGCGGCCGAATCGCTACCGATTCCTGAATCGCAATCGTCTCATAGCTGCGCTGGCGGCAACGACCATTGTGGTGGAAGCCCGGTATCGGTCTGGTGCTCTCAGCACAGCAAACCATGCTCACGATTTAGGTAGAACAGTCGGGGCAGTGCCAGGCCCCATCAGCCTGCCCACCTCAGCGGGGTGTCATCGCCTCATCAAAGAAACTCCCACACTCCTCATAGATGATCCAACAGACCTAGATGCTTTCTACGGCTCACCGACCAAACCATCCCCTGCGTCCACCGCCGCCGAGAATCAACGTAATTATGACATCTTGGATCTGGCAGAGATGCTCGTATTCGATGCGTTGCCGGTAAGCACACCGGCCAGCCTCAGTCACTTGACGGGCCTCACAGGATTGCCAGTACCTCAAATTACCGGCATCCTCATCAGACTGGAACGCTACGGCCTGGCCGTTCACGCTGCCTCGGGATGGAAGAAACGCAGAGACACCTCGATCTAATACTTTGAGACGCATTGGATCCATGCCACAGTAAGAGCATGCCGGCCAATATTTCCTCCCAAGATCTCGTACTCATCGATGAGTACTGTCACTATCTGCAGTATGAGCTGAATCGATCCGA
>CALBOC010000169.1 GCA_937896705.1 uncultured Micrococcaceae bacterium
CGGGGATAAACAGATACGCTTTGCCGGCGCGTTGCAGTTCAAAGAGTCTCTCCCGAGTCTGGTTATAGCGCCACCACCGAGTCAGCAGTGCATCGGCCACCGCTGGATACCTGCGGAAATACGTCAAATAGAACTTCGGAAACTTTTCGGGACCTTTGCGATACGCCCGTTCCTGGGTGAGCACAACGAGAAACCGCTCATACCCAAGCTCTTGAGCAACCGAGAGCGGCACCCCACCATCGCGACCCAACGCGCCATCGACGTAGGTCCGGCCGTCAATGTGTACCGGAGGCATCACAATCGGCATCGTCGATGATGCACGTACCCGCCGCATCAGATCGTCCATGGTGGGCGTGTCTTTGCGTCCCCACCACACGGTGTCGCCCGACTCGATGTCGAAGCCCCCGATGCGAAAGTCCGCCCGGTGGCGCTGGAAGGCATCCCAATTATATTCCAGCGGCATTCCGGGCAAGCCGGCATGCTCATAAATGTACTCCGCATGGAACAAACCTTTGCCGCGCAGAAACGTTCGCCAGTCACCGAAATTTGGGTCCGCGGCAAAATCTGTAAACGACCGCCGCGCTCGCGGACCATCGCAGGATAAATAATTCGCGGTATTCGACGCTCCCGCGGAGATACCAGCGACAAACGGCGCGTGGATGTCGTGCTCCAACAACGCTACAACCATGCCGGAGGTATAAGAGGCGCGCATCCCGCCGCCTTCAAAAATCAGTGCGGTTTCGTCTAGCAGATTGATGTGCTCCATGCTTTCAGCTTAGATGACCGCACCGGTGTCCCCGTTCCTCAAGATGCTCTCGCGCCTATCGTAAGCGCAGCTTTTTAGACGCGGTATACAGGAGCCTTTAAGCTTCGACAAGTATTGTAATGTCGGTGCGTTGCTTAGTTGAGTCGTAGCGGTTGTTGAACGGTTGTAATGATATCCAATCAGTTTAAACCTTAACTGAGATGCTCTTAAAGTGATGATGAGTCGGCGGAGGGCAGGCTCGAGCGGTCGTTGAGTCCATCGAACTCATAGCTGTCTGGTTACTTTGCGGCCGTTATTTGTCCTTTCAACTATGCAAGTTGCCGAGATAACACGGTGTAAGTGTTCGCGTATGTGGAAAAGTCTAGGCTGGTAACGTTTGGTAGGTTAGAATTTGGTTAAAATAACTGGTCAATATTCAAGGAGCCCTCATGATCGAATCCTGGATGTCCGCCGACGACATCGCCGAGCACCTCGGTGTCACCAAGCACACCATTTATGGCTGGATCAATGATCGCTCCATGCCGGCACATAAAATTGGCCGTTTGTGGAAATTCAAAGCATCAGAGGTCGATGAGTGGGTGCGCACCGGTGGTGCCGCAGTAGTCGAAGAAGACGACGAAAAATAAACACCCGGACACAAAAAATCCTGGCTTGTGCTCCTCGAAGCACAAGCCAGGATTTTTTACGTTTAACTTCGCCTAGTTGCTCAGCGGCTGAGGCGTAGGGTTTGTCCACGGATCTTCAACCGGCTGCGACAAGCGCCATACGGCGTATGCGGCACCGGCTGTCGCGACGGTGATCCCGACGACAAGCACGCCGCGGCGAGATTTCTTATTTCTCTTCGCCTGTTTCTTCAACTGTTTTTCAGCCTGCTTGGCCCACTGCTCAGCGGCTTTTTGGAGTTTCCGGCCCGCTTTCTTATCGCCAGTGACCCGCGTGATGGTGTCGTTGACGAAGTTGGGCAGTTCGGTAGCTTTGATGGCTTTTGCACCGCCGGCGGCGACCGGTGCCAATTGACCGGCAGCGGATGGAATGTAGTCATCTTGGACTTTATGTTGGAAGTTCGATGCAGCATCGCCAACCTTATGTGCGGCTTCAGATAGCTTCTTCGAAGCGGCATCAACAACCGGTGCGGCGCGATGTGCGGAGTCCTGCCACACATGTTCGGCCCAATCACGAACCTGATATGCGGCCTCAGAGACAGAGTCTCCCAGCGATGGTGCTTTGGACTTTGAGCGTCCGAACATATTTACCTCCAAAATAGGGGATTGACTACCCCTAGGTTACGCTGTCATGTGCTTCCTTGCCACGATCTGCCAGCGATATCGTGCATTTCTTTAGGCCACGGGCGAATGATCTGGTACTTGGACCGACGCAAGAGTGTGAGATGGCTTCAGATAATGCGAGAATGGCCCTCATGAGTATTGCTACACATAAAGCTGTCATCAAAACCAACCGCGGCGACATCACTGTGGATCTGTTCCGCAACCATGCGCCCAAGACCGTAGATAACTTCGTCGGACTCGCGACCGGTCAGAAAGAATGGACCGATCCGGCCAGCGGCGAGAAAAAGAACGGTGTCGCTCTCTATGACGGCACCATCTTCCACCGCATCATCGCCGACTTCATGATCCAAGGTGGCGACCCCCTGGGCCGCGGCATTGGCGGCCCCGGGTACCAATTCGAAGACGAATTCCACCCAGAACTCGACTTCAATGAGCCCTATAAACTGGCCATGGCCAACGCTGGTCCCGGCACCAACGGCTCGCAGTTTTTCATCACTTCGGTTGCGACTCCGCACTTGCAGAACCGTCACACCATCTTCGGTGAAGTCACTGACGAAGCCTCCCAGAAGGTCGTCGATGAACTCAACTCCGTCCCAACCGGTCCACAGGACCGTCCAGTTAACGACGTAGTCATCGAAACGATCGAAATCTCCGAACTGTAAAGAAAGCCCTTATATGTCATCCGGTCCCTCGTTTGGTGCCTATCACGACCCCTCGGCTGAACAGCCGGTGTGTCCCAGGCACCCGGACCGGGTGACATATGTTCGGTGTCAACGGTGCAACCGGCCGGTCTGTACCGACTGTCAACGCCCCTCGCAGGTGGGCGTCTTATGCGTAGACTGCGTCAACGAACACCAGCGATCCTTACCGCGCGAACAACGCGCTCCCCGCTTTACGAATCGACACGGCCAAGCCATTCCGCTGGCCACCTACATCATCATCGGAATCACCGCCCTGGTGTATGCGCTGCAGTGGGCAGGCCAACTCATCCCGGGGTTTCCCGATGTCTATAACCTGTTTCTGTACTCACCGCTCCACACTTCATGGGTCGCGTTAGAACTCTCGCAACTGACCGGGCAATCGCTGTTTCAGCCCTGGCGAATGCTGACCTCAGCACTGGTGCATTCGATGGCCTCCCCGTTGCACCTGCTACTGAATATGGCAGTGCTGTGGCTCATTGGGCGCCAGATCGAACAATTCTTAGGTGCCGCCAAATTCGTAGCACTATACGTGCTGTCGGCCTTCGGGGGAGCGGTAGCAGTGCTGTTCCTCGCTGCCCCCAACTCCGCGGTCGTCGGGGCCTCGGGTGCCGTCTACGGCCTGTTTGCGGCACTGTGGATGATTGGCCGCCGGCTGGGTGCTGACACCCGCGGTATCACGGTGCTGATCATCATCAACTTCGCGTTTTCTTTCATCGGCGCGGGCATCTCCTGGCAAGGCCATCTCGGGGGATTCCTGACGGGCCTGGCTGCGTCCACGCCCGTGGTGTTAGCGGATAAGAAGCTCGCCTCGGCCGGCTCAACACCCGAAACCCGCAAGCGTGCCAATCGTCGCACCTGGTTTGGGCTAGTACTCGTGGCGATCTTGCTGATCGCACTGACGTTTGTCGGTGGGCTGCTCATCGATACCCAGGCTGTGCTAGGCCGGTAGGCGCTGTGGGTCTTCCACAGTTTGCCCACACCTTCTCCACACGATATCCACATGTTCTGTGGATAACCTAGCCCGCCGGAACCTACCCCGAGAGTTATCCACAGGTTTATTCACAATGTGGAGACTTCCATGTGTGTAACTTGGGGATAGCTTGTGGGAAACCTAGCGCCAACGGGTCATCATGATGAAGCCAATCATGGCAAAACCAAACCCAACGATGATGTTCCAGCCCCCAATGCCTGGGATAGGCCATTGACCGCCCGGTGCCAGATAGAACACCATGATCCACACCAGCCCCAGGATCAGTAAGCCGAACATCACGGCTTTGTACCATGTCGGCAGCGGTTGCGGCTGATCGTCTGCGGCCATCAATTCGGCGTCAAGATCAGACTGTTGCGTGCGAG
>CALBOC010000170.1 GCA_937896705.1 uncultured Micrococcaceae bacterium
GCCACCGTGCCATACAGCTGCGCTTGGACGCGATAAGCCTCGCAGTCACTGCGGACCACTACCTCGCCGGTCAGTTCAACGTCGACCGTTGAACGGCCCACATCCACCGACGATAGCTCGAGGGTTTCGGAGATGGTCAGCGCGTTCGTGACCGCCGGGGAGCCGTGATAATACTGTGAATCGTTGAGTAAGAATTCCACCGCGGCAGCCACGTGATCTTCACGGGATTCGGTCTCGATGGGCACCGTATCGATCGTGACTAAGGTGTCGGAGCAGCCAAATTCGATGCCCTCGACACCCTCGGGATAATCGGTTCCCGATTCGGCAACCATATTGACTTGCAGCGGTTGGAACGCATCATTGGGATCGGTCGGGGCTGAGGGACTGGCCTCGGTGTTCTCGGCCCCCGATGCGCCGTTGGCGGTGTCATCAGCATCGGTTCCACACCCGGTGAGCAGTGCGGTACATATGACGGCAAGCGCTCCGAGGGTGGGAAAAGTTCTCAAGCTGGTGCTCCTACGTCCCGGCACGGGCACGGAAATGGTGTATCAGAAGCGATTGTAACGCGGATTGTTCGCCGATCCGGTTAAACATTCGGTGTAGGCGGTCGGGTAGCTTAGAATAAATAGTTCAGATTTGTTTTGACTTTGAGGTTTCCTATACCGATGAGACATAGTGCACCACACGGTGACCTTTCTGGGACCGAGTCCCAGCGACCTGACACCGGATACCATCAGCATTCGGGCCGGGATCGATTCTCCGACCCCACATCCGGTGCGGGTACCGCAAAAGTTACCGGCACTCCGGTGGAAACCGGATTGGGTTCCGCCCACGGCAAGGCCATCCTGTTGGGGGAGCACTCGGTGGTGTACGGTGCCCCGGCGATCGTGTTGCCCCTGCTGGATTTGCAGGCCACCGCCTCCCTGCGACGTGCTCGGCGCGGGTATATCACCTCGGATTTGTACACGGGTCCGTTGGCGTCCGCGCCCAAGCACATGGATCCGGTGCTGACCGCCCTGCGGGTTTCTGCCGAGCAACTTGATATCCGTGCCGACCGCGTGGACCTGATCCTGCGGTCGACCATTCCGTTTGAACGTGGCCTGGGCTCGTCGGCGGCGACCTCTGCGGCCGTGGTGCGCGCCATGGCCAATCTTGCCGGCACCCGACTGTCGGCCACACAGCTGCACGGGCTGATCCAGGAAGCCGAACACGTTGCCCACGGCACCTCCTCGGGCTTGGATGCGCATGCGGTCCAATCGATGACGCCGCTGCGGTTCCAACAGGGCAAGCCCACCACCGTCAAAGTTGCTGATAAATTTACGTTTGTCATTGCCGACACCGGTACCTCGGGTTCAACCGCGGCCGCAGTCGACGGGGTCAAGATGCTACGCGATATCCAACCGCGCGTCGTTGACCGGGTGGTCGAGGATCTGGCGAACCTCACCGATGATGTCGTCTACGCTTTGGGCATCGGGGACCCGATTCGCGTGGGACAATCCATGCATGAAGCGCATTCACTGTTGGCCTACCTGGGCGTGTCATCGCCGGCGCTGGATGCGCTGGTCGCAGCAGCCCTGGAAGCCGGCGCGTACGGCGCCAAACTGACCGGGTCCGGGCTGGGCGGCTGTGTGCTGGCCGTGGTACCCGACCAAGAACAAGCCGGTGACGTCGCAGCCGCCATGACCGCGGTCGGTGCGACCCGCACCTGGACCACCTCGTTGATCCCCAACGACTTCGACCTAATGACGGCCCCGACTGCCCGGGTGTCCAAGGAGGACCGCTAAGTGGTCTCTGTTGCCCGCGCGCACCCGAATATTGCCCTGGTCAAATACTGGGGCAAGGCCGATGACGAATTGATCATTCCCGTGGCCGGGTCAATGTCCATGACGCTGGATAAATTCGCCACGACCACCACGGTCGAACTCACCACCGACGCCGACCGATTTGAACTCAACGGCACCGTGGCCGATGCCAAAGCCACCGGTCGCACCACCGCCTTCCTCGACCTAGTACGCAACCTGGCCGCCGAGACCGGGCTCGATACCGCGGACGCCAAAGCCAACGTCACTTCGGTCAACGAAGGCCCTACCGCCGCCGGGATGGCCTCCTCGGCATCCGGGTTCGCCGCACTGGCCACCGCGGCTGCCGATGCCTACGGACTGGAACTTTCCGCCAAAGACCTTTCGCGGCTGGCCCGTCGCGGGTCGGGTTCGGCATCGCGGTCGATCATTGATCGGTTTGCGATCTGGCACGCCGGGACCTCCGATGAAACCAGTTATGCCGAAGCCATCGACGCACCCGAGATGTCCATGGTCTCGGTCACCGTCAACGCCGCGGCCAAAAAAGTCTCATCGCGCGACGGTATGGTCGCCACGCGTGAGACCAGCCCGTACTACCAGGCGTGGATCGATGTCACGAAAACCACACTGGATCAGATGGTGTTGGCCTGTGCGGCCAAAGACTTCACGCGCGTTGGCGAAATCACCGAAACCCACGCGCACCGCATGCACGCCGTCATCAACGCAACCCACCCGCCCATCCGATACCTAGCACCGGTGTCCTGGGAGGTCTTCGACGAGGTCGCCGCAATGCGCGAGGACGGCATTGAAGCCTATGCGACCGCCGACGCCGGACCCAACGTCGTTATTATTTGTCGCCCCGATGACGCCGACGCCGTGGCGGCACGGGTTGCCGAATATGGCCAGATCAACACGTTTGCCCCCGGACCCGGCGCGCACCTGGTGGACACTGCATGACGCAGCGTCTCCCGTTTCGGGTCGCGGCCCCCGGAAAACTCTATGTGGCCGGCGAATACGCGGTGGTCACCCCCGGTCAACAGGCCATTTTGATTGCTGTGGATCGGTATGTGACCGTCACGGTCACCGAGCCCAAACCGGCCGAAACCGACGCCCCAACCGAGCAAGTGCTGGCTCACGACCACGGTGTCGCAGCCGCAGCGGACCGCTGCTTCGGAGCGGATTATGCGCTGGCCGCCTGGTTGGTCATGGACGCGCTGCGCGCCGAGCGCGGCATCGATCCGATTCCCGTGGATCTGCACTTTGACTCCACACTGCGCTCCGAGACCGGCGAAAAATACGGGCTGGGCTCCTCCGGGGCGGCCACCATGGCCGTCATCACGGCGTTCAACGAGCTCTACGAGCTCGGCCTGACCGTGACCGAAAAACTCAAACTCGGTATCCTGGCCTCGATTGAGATTTCTCCGCGGGCCTCGGGCGGTGACCTAGCGGCCGGTGCCCTGGGCGGCTGGGTGTATTACCAAGCACCTGACCGCGACCAATTGGCCCGGGTATTATCGGACAACGTGTCGGTGACCGAAGCCATGACCGGCCCCGCCTGGATCCCGATGCGCGCCCGGCGCATCCCGACCCCGGCCGATGTCCAAGTACTCATCGGCTGGACCGGCACCCCGGCGGCCACCGACCATCTGGTCACCCAAGCAACCACCAACGGCAACGGGCTCGACTGGGACGCCGACTTCCTGCGCCCCTCGGCCGCCAACGTCAATAGCCTGCTCTTGGCGCTGGCCGAAGAGAAGTTCCCGCTGATCCACGCCGGGATTCGCACGGCCCGCAAACTGCTGGCGCGCATGGCCCAGGACAGCGCCACGCTGGTCGAAACCCCCGCGCTGACCGCACTGATCGAGCTGGCCGAACGCTTCGCCGGCACCTCGGCCAAAACCTCGGGCGCCGGCGGGGGAGACTGCGGGATCGTCCTGGCCGAACCCTGGGTCAACGCGCACGGCATTTACGCCGCCTGGCGCGATCACGGCATCCAGCCGCTACCACTGTCCGTGACCCAACTGGGCGCCGGACGCAAGGAGTAACGATGGCACAATC